>NZ_SOGM01000042.1:0-86725 GCF_004403545.1 Cryobacterium sp. TmT2-59
AACGCATGGCGCGGAAGCTGAAGACGAAGAAGGGCCGCGCGGCCTATGCGCGGCGGAAGGCAATCGTGGAGCCCGTGTTCGGTCAGATCCACACCCGACAAGGAAAATTCGTTCTGCTCCGAGGGTTGGAGCAAGCAGCCCACGAGTGGGACCTGATCGCTGCCTGCCACAACCTGATGAAGCTGCACACCGTGCACACCATGGCTCTCCTCGCCACGCAAGCCGCACTGACAGCCCGCCCGGCAACCTAAGGTCCAGGGCAGAGCCGCCCTGCCGGGCGCCAGCGGCCTCGACCTACTGCCGCCAACGCGGCACTGGCCCTATTCTCAGTCGGCACGAGAACAACGCAGACCCCGAAGTCCACGACGACCGCCACAGCAACGCCCCGCCCGCTGCGGCCAAATCGGCCCGGATCTCGTCGCATCAACTTCGAATAGGCGTTACTGACACACGCTCCTAGTCCTCGGGCGCGGCCTCGCCCGGTTCGGCCTGTTCGCCCGGCTCGAGCGTGCGAACGACGCGGGCCGGGTTGCCGACGGCGATTACTCCCGGCGGCACGTCGCGGGTGACGACGGAGCCGGCGCCGATCACGCTGCCGGCACCGATGGTGACGCCGGGGCACACCACGACGTTGCCGCCGAGCCACACGTCGTCGCCGATATGGATCGGCAGCACCCGCTCGTAGCCGGCCCGTCGCTCGTCGATGTCGAGCGCGTGGATCGGGGTATACAGGCGGGCGCTGGGCCCGATCAGGACGTTCCGCCCGATCGTGATCTCCCCGCCGCCGAGGGTCAGGAAGTCGGCGTTGATGAAGGTGTCGGCGCCCACGTGCAGCCGCGAGCCGTAGTCCAGGTACAGCGGCGGCCGGAAGTCCAGTACGTCCCCGGCCGTGCCGAGCATGTCGACGAACAGCGCCTGGGCTGCATCCCGATCCTCATCGAAGAGAGCGGTGATCCGCCGACAGGTGCGCTGCGTGGCGATGGTCATCTCGGCGAGTTCGGGGCCGGCACGATACCGGTACCAGTCCCCCGCCACCATCTTGTCGTACTCCGAGCGCTCGGGATCCGGCGTGGGACGATTTGTTTGATCCATAAACATAATCCTAATTCTCAGACAGCTCCGACCCCGGCCCACTGCGCTCCGGAGCCCGTCACGTGGTGATCGATGAGCTGTCGCGGCCAATGCGTCGCTTCCGGTGGCGCATCGCCGGGATTTCCCCTAATATGTTTCTAGCTCCAACAAATCATCGACGTCGCTGACAGACAAGGATCACCATGGCACTCACGCCCACCCCCGCAGACAAGTTCTCCTTTGGCCTGTGGACCATCGGCTACAACGGCGCAGACCCGTTCGGTGGGCCGACCCGTCCGCCGCTGGACATCGTCGACGCCGTCGAGAACCTGGCCCGGATCGGCGCTTACGGCCTGACCTTCCACGACGACGACCTGTTCGCCTTCGGCTCCACGGATGCCGCCCGCCAGTCCCAGATCGACCGCGTCAAGCAGGCCTGCGCCGACACCGGCCTGATCATTCCGATGATCACCACCAACCTGTTCAGCGCACCGGTCTTCAAGGACGGCGGCTTCACCTCGAACGACCGCAGCGTGCGCCGCTTCGCGCTCCGCAAGGTGCTGCGCAACCTCGACCTCGCCGCCGAGCTCGGCGCGAAGACGTTCGTGATGTGGGGCGGCCGCGAGGGCGCCGAGTACGACTCGGCCAAGGACATCCGTTCGGCTCTCGAGCGGTACCGCGAGGCCGTCAACCTGCTCGGCGACTACGTCACCGACAAGGGCTACGACATCCGTTTCGCGATCGAACCTAAGCCGAACGAACCCCGCGGCGATATCCTGCTGCCGACGGTCGGGCACGCCATGGCGTTCATCACCACGCTCGAGCGCCCCGAACTGGTCGGCGTGAACCCCGAGGTCGGCCACGAGCAGATGGCCGGGCTCAACTTCGCCGCCGGCATCGCCCAGGCGCTCTACCAGGGCAAGCTGTTCCACATCGACCTCAACGGCCAGCGCGGTATCAAGTACGACCAGGACCTGGTCTTCGGCCACGGCGATCTGCACAATGCGTTCGCTCTCGTCGACCTGCTCGAGAACGGCGGCCCGAACGGCGGCCCCGCCTACGACGGGCCGCGCCACTTCGATTACAAGCCCAGCCGCACCGAGGACATCACCGGCGTGTGGGACTCGGCGTCCGCGAACATCCAGACCTACCTGCTGCTCAAGGAACGCGCCCGGGCGTTCCGCGCCGACCCCGAGGTGCAGCAGATGCTCGCCGCGTCGCTGGTGCCGGAACTGGCCCTGCCGACCCTCGCCGCCGGCGAAAGCTACGACGACCTGATCGCAGACCGCGCCTCCTACGAGGACTTCGACACGGACGCGTACTTCGGCGGCAAGGGCTTCGGCTTCGTGCGGCTGCAGCAGCTGGCCCTCGAACACCTGCTCGGCGCGCGCTAGCCAGCCCCGGCCCCCTGTGGCCAAGTCAGGAGATCCAACGGATGCCGCCGGGCGAGTCCCGGGATCCCGCACCGGGTCCGCGGCGCCCTGGCCCGCGGCATCCGTTTCTCCTGAGTTGGCCCCGCGGCCGCCGCAGCACCGTCTCTCCCGTTTTGCCACCCCACCCCGCGCATAACTCCTGGAATTCGACGGCGCAGGCTCGCCCGCACCCGGAATTCCGCGGCGCAGGCTCGCCCGCACCCGGAATTCCGCGGCGCAGGCTCGCCCGCACCCGGAATTCCGCGGCCTCCGGTTTCCCCGGACAGGAATTGCAGGAGTTATGCACCTGACCAACCACCAACCGAGCGGAGAATATAGCCATGACACTGGTTGCCGGAGTCGATTCCTCGACCCAAAGCTGCAAGGTCGTCATCCGGGATGCCGTAACCGGTGCCCTCGTGCGCAGCGGGCGCGCGGCGCATCCGGACGGCACCGAGGTCGACCCGCAGGTCTGGTGGGACGCCTTGAACTCCGCGCTTCTCGATGCCGGCGGGCTCGAGAACGTGGCCGCGATCTCCATTGCGGCGCAGCAGCACGGCATGGTCGTGCTCGACCGGGCCGGCCAGGTCATCCGCCCGGCCCTGCTCTGGAACGACACCCGCAGCGCCCCTGCCGCCACCGCCCTGATTGCCGAGGTGGGCGCCGGGGAGTACGCGCGCCGCACCGGCGTCGTACCGGTCGCCTCGTTCACGGCCACCAAACTGCGCTGGCTGCGGGATGCCGAACCCGCCAATGCGGCCCGGGTCGCCGCAGTCGCCCTGCCGCACGACTGGCTCACCTGGCGGCTGCTCGGCTACGGCCCGACCGCCACGAGCCCCCTCGGCCCGAACCTCACCGCCCTGACCACCGACCGCTCCGACGCGAGCGGCACCGGCTATTGGTCGCCCCTGACCGGCGAATACGACCTCGACCTGTTCGAACGAGCCCTCGGGCACGCCGCGATCCTGCCGCGGGTGCTCGGACCCGGTGACTCCGCCGGCACGACCGTGAGCCTCACCGTCGCGCCCGTCGCGCCCGTCGCGCCCGTCGCGCCCGTCGCCAACGCCGGTGGCGCAGCCTCTGCGGCAGCGGCAGCGGCAGCGGCAGCGGCAGCGGCAGCGGCAGCGGCAGCGGCAGCGGCAGCGGCAGCGGCAGCGGCAGCGGCAAACGTCGCTGGCCCGAACCAATTCGACGGAGATTTTGACGAATCTGGGTGCGAAACCACCGAGAACGCACCTTTTGCAGCAAAATCTCCGTCGAATTCGATCCCAGCGGGCATCGCGGTTGGCGCCGGCGCCGGAGACAATGCCGGGGCCGCGCTCGGCCTCGGAGCGGCCGACGGCGACGTGATCGTGTCGATCGGGACCAGCGGCACCGTCTTCGCGGTCACCGACCACCCGGTCGCGGATTCCACCGGCACGGTCGCCGGCTTCGCCGACGCCGGCGGGCTCTTCCTCCCCCTGGTCGCGACTCTCAATGCGGCCCGGGTGCTCGACGCCGTGTGCGGGCTGCTCGGCGTGGACCACGACGAGCTCGGCCGGCTCGCGCTCGAGGCCCGACCCGGCGCACACGGGCTCGTGCTCCAGCCATACTTCGAGGGCGAGCGCACACCGAATCTGCCCGACGCAACCGCCTCCCTGTTCGGCCTCACCCTCGCCTCGGCCACCCGGCCCGGACTCGCCCGCGCCGCCATCGAGGGACTGCTCTGCGGCCTCGCCGACGGCCTCGACGCGGTGCGTGCCCAGGGGGTTGAGGTCCGCCGCATCCTCCTGATCGGGGGCGCGGCCCAGAACCCGGCCGTGCGCACGATCGCCGCGGAAGTGTTCGACGCCCGGGTCGTCGTGCCCACCCCCGGCGAATATGTCGCGGACGGCGCCGCCGCGCAGGCTGCCTGGACGCTCACGGGTCATCGGCCGGTTTGGCCGGTCTCCCTCGCCGCCGAGCCGGAATCGGACTTCCGCCCCGTCATCCGTGCCCAGTATGTCGCCCACCGGACACAGCCCTGACTCGGCTCACAGGCGCCTCACAGCCGGTGGCCACCCCCACGCGTTTCTGACCCTCTAACCTTGGAACGACAAGCCAAACGACGAGTCAGTCGCGACGAAACGGTGCACAGAGTCCATGAATAGCAATGCCTACGGCAAGCCAGTCCCCCCGAAAAAAGACCGCCGGGACGCGGCGCGCGAGAGCGCCCGCCTGATGCGCGAGGAACAGCAGAAGCGCGATAAGCGCAAGCGCTGGCTGCTGCGCGGCGGCATCGGCGCCGGCATCATCGCCGCCGCCGTGATCGTCACCCTCGTGATCGTGAACAGCACCGGCCCGGGCTCGGCCGCGGTCCGCCCGGCGAACATGGCGAGCGACGGCATCCTGCTCACCGGCGACGGCACCTCGATCACCGCGGTTACGACCGACGCGCTCGCCGCCGACGCGAAGCCCATCGCGACGGACCAGTCGAAGATGACCGACACCGCCAACATCGCGATCTACGCGGACTACCTGTGCCCGTTCTGCGGCCAGTTCGAGGCGACGAACGGCGAGCAGATCGCCACCTGGGTGTCCGCCGGCAACGCGACCCTCGAATTCCACCCGATCTCGATCCTCGACCAGGGCTCGGCCGGCAGCAAGTACCCGACCCGGGCGGCCAACGCCGCGGCCTGCGTCGCGAACTTCCAGCCGGACTCCTTCCTCGCCGTGAACACGGCACTGTTCAAGAACCAGCCGGCCGAGCAGACCACCGGCCTGACCGACAAGCAAATCGTCAGCCTGGTCACGGATGCCGGGGTCACCGACAAGGATGTGGCCGGCTGCATCACCGACCAGACCTTCACCGACTGGGTCGCCGCGTCGACCGATCGCGCTCTCAAGGGACCGCTGCCCAACGCCGACATCAAGCAGATCAAGGGCACGCCCACCGTGCTCGTCAACGGTGTCGCCTACACGGGTGCCCTCGACGACCCGGCCGCTTTCGAGAGCTTCGTGACCGCCCAGGCCACCGCCGCACCGGCCAAGTAGCAGCCGAGTGGCAGCAGCACTCGAGTTCGCCACTTCCGGTCGAGATCGTCAGGCACACCTGGCGTGATCGACCGGAAGTGGCGAACTCGGCGAACGAGACGAAGCGGAAGGACCGGCATGCACGAGACCGATCCTGAGACCGACCCCGCGACCTCGCGACCGGTGCCCGAAGGGTCGGCGAACGGAAAGGCCGTCGACGACCGCCCGGTGCCCAGCCAAACCGTGCACGGCCGGACCGAGCACGGCCAGCCGGCGCCCGCAGAGCCGGCGCCCGCAGAGCCGGCGCCCGCAGAGCCGGCGCCCGCAGACCCGGCGCAGGAGCATACGGTGCACGGCCAGACCGTCGATGACCAGACGCGCTGCGCGCACTACCGCACCGAGCGGGACGTCGTGGCCATCAAGTTCGTCTGCTGCGAGCGTTTCTACCCGTGCTATCAGTGCCACGCGGCCGCCGAGACGCATCCGGCCCGGCAGTGGCCGGCCGATCGCTGGGCGGAACACGCCATCCTCTGCGGCGCCTGCGGCGACACCCTGTCGATCGCCGACTACCGCGAGACCGACCGGTGCCCCCGGTGCGACGCGGCCTTCAACGACGGATGCCGCACCCACGCCCACCTGTACTTCGACGTCCCCGAGGCGCTCGCCTGACGTTCTCGCCAGGATCCGCGCGGGGCTCATCGCCCGGGCTCATCGCAGGCCCCGCGAGCACCGCACTCGCCACGGTCCTCGCGCCGGCCCCCGGCGGAAGCGCGTGACAGCGCGCGGCAGCAAGCTACATCGCGCCGGCGTACTGCATCAGCCAGGCGTACGGGTCGGTGGGGGTGACCCCGTCGAGCAGGATCTCGAAGTGCAGGTGGGGGCCGGTGCTCTGCCCGGTGCTGCCCACATTGCCGAGGTGCTGCCCGACGGTGATGGACTGGCCGGGAGACACCTGCAGCGAGCCGGCCTGGAAGTGCGCGTAGACGCTGCTCACGAGTCGCCCGTCCACCGTGTGGTCGATCACAACGTGAACGCCGAGGCCGCCGTCATCGGAGGCCGAGGCGGACCGAACCACGCCGTCCGCGACCGCGCCGACCGCAGCGCCCTCGCCGGGGAGCATGTCAAGTCCCTTGTGGAAGGTGGAGCATCCGTCGCAGGGCGCTTCCCTCGGGCCGAAGGTGTCGGACAGGCGCACGGCCGAGGGGAACGGCCAGCGGATGGCAGGCTGCACCGGGGCGGGGGCGGCGGGAGCCGGGGCTGCTGCTGCGCTCGCGGCCGGGGCTGCGACGGGGGCCGGAGCGGCGGCCTCCGTGACGGAGAACCCGTCGCGCTGGATTAGATCCGTGGTCGCCGTGCTGGCGGGCAGGCTCTGTGCCGGCCCGATGGCGACGGCGGGCGGCACGCCGTTGGGCAGGCCCGACGCGTGGTCGAGTTCCGAGGCCTGCGCCGGAATGGCGAGGGTCGCGGTGAGGAGTCCGGCCAGGAGCATGGCGACGGCGGCCGCCGGCGGCAGGGCCCGGAACGGCCGCCGGGCTCGGGTGTCCGTCGCTGCAGGGGCGGGGGCGGGCCCCTTCCGCCGGAGGGCGGTGGGCAGGCGGAATGTGCGAATGGGCATGGTAAAACAACTCTCGTCAGCGCGGCTACGCGGGTCAGGTGAGGATGGATCCTCACTCAGACGGAACAGGCGTTCGCGGCGCGGATCGAGGCCCACGGGAACGACGCTCCCCCAGGGGAAGTGTCCAGGGCGCGTCCGGACGTCGGGGGCCGGGCACGCAAGACTTGAGAATACCTCGCTATCCTGAGAATGCAAGGTCTGGCGTCAAATTAAAAAGTGTGCTCCGGGCTGTTTTATTTCGCCCAGACAACGGGTTCAGAGACCGGCGAGTAACCCCGCCAGCGAGTCGAGAGCCCCGGGAACAAGGCGGTAATACGCCCAGGTGCCGCGCTTGTCGCGGGTCAGGATTCCGGCATCCACCAGCACCTTGAGGTGGTGCGACACGGTGGGCTGGCTGAGTCCGAGCGGTTCGGTCAGGTCGCAGACGCAGGCTTCCTCGTCGGCGTGCGCCGCCACGAGCGACACCAGGCGCAGCCGGGCCGGGTCGGCGACGGCCTTTAGCGACCGGGCGAGCTTCTCGGCATCCGCTGCCCCGATCGCCTCACGGCTGGCCGGCGCGCAGCAGGCGGCGGTGTCCGTGTCGACGGGCGTCGAGTCCGGCGCGGGAGGGGCAACGGTGAACGACATGTGAACAGTATCCCCCATAAATTGACATCCATCGATGCGTTGGTCAGACTCCCTATCGACGCACGTCGATTTTATGCCACGGATGCTGATGGAGCCAGATGCCTTCCCCCGAACCACCCGCCGTTTCCGCACGGCCCTCCCTTCAGCACGACGCCCAGCCGGGCGCACAGCCCGACGCCCCGGCGCAGCTCGGCGCCACCGACCGGCTCCTGCCGGTCTGGATCCTCGCCGCCATGGCCGCGGGACTGCTCCTGGCGGTGTTCGCGCCGGGTGTCGGCGACCTGCTCAGCGCGTTCACGATCGGCTCGGTCAGCGTGCCGATCGCTGTCGGCTTGCTCGTGATGATGTATCCGGTGCTGGCGAAGGTGCGCTACTCGGATGCCCGCGCCGTCGCCGGCGACCGGCGGCTCCTGATCTCGTCGCTGGTGCTGAACTGGCTCGTCGGCCCGGCGCTGATGTTCGCCCTCGCCTGGATCTTCCTGCCGGACCTGCCCGAATACCGCACCGGCCTGATCGTCGTGGGCCTCGCCCGCTGCATCGCCATGGTGCTGATCTGGAACGACCTGGCCTGCGGCGACCGAGAGGCGGCCGCGTTCCTGGTGGCGCTCAACTCCGTCTTCCAGGTGCTGGCCTTCGCCGCCCTGGGCTGGTTCTACCTCCAGGTGCTCCCGGCCTGGCTCGGCCTGTCGACCACGAGCGCGGACTTCTCGATCGGGGCGATCACGGTCAGCGTGCTCGTTTTCCTCGGCATCCCGCTGCTGGCCGGCTATCTGTCCCGCCGGGTCGGCGAGGCCACCCGCGGGCGCGCCTGGTACGAGTCCCGGTTCCTGCCGAAGGTGGGCCCGTTCGCCCTCTACGGCCTGCTGTTCACGATCGTGCTCCTGTTCGCACTGCAGGGCAGCCAGGTGATCGAGCGGCCCTTCGACGTGGCCCGCATCGCCTTGCCGCTGCTGGCCTACTTCGCCATCATGTTCGCCGCCGGATTCGTGACCGGAAAAATCGCCGGCCTCGCCTACGCGCGCACCACGACCCTCGCATTCACGGCGGCCGGCAACAACTTCGAACTGGCGATCGCCGTTGCCATCGGCACCTTCGGCGCCACCAGCGGCCAGGCCCTGGCCGGCATCGTCGGCCCGCTGATCGAGGTCCCGGCCCTGGTCGCCCTCGTCTACGTGGCCCTCTGGCTGCGGCCCCGCCTGTTCCCCAGTGACACCCGGCATCCGTCTGGCGACACCGGACACCCCTCCCCCACAACCGAATTGGAACCGCGATCATGACCGACAAGCCCACCGTTCTCTTCGTCTGCGTGCACAACGCGGGCCGCTCCCAGATGGCCGCCGGCTACATGACGGCTCTCTCCGCGGGCCGCGTCGAGGTGCTCTCCGCCGGCTCGGCGCCCAAGGACCAGATCAACCCAGTCGCGATCGAGGCCATGGCCGAGGAGGGCATCGACATCGCCCACAACGTGCCGAAGATCCTCACCACCGAGGCCGTCAAGGAATCGGATGTCGTGATCACCATGGGCTGCGGCGACACCTGCCCGATCTTCCCCGGCAAGCGCTACGAGGACTGGGAACTCGCCGACCCGGCCGGCCAGGGCATCGAATCCGTGCGCCCGATCCGCGACGAGATCAAGGCCCGCATCCAGGCCCTGCTCGCCGAGATCCTCCCCGCCACGGCCTGACCCCCACGCCACAGTGTGGGCCCCGGCGAAGGGGCCGCTCTACTTGAGCACCAGCTTCGTCACGGTGAAGCCGCCAGCGAGAACGGTCACGGCACCCGTCTTCGACGCCTTCTTGTCGGCCTTCATGTCGGCGCGGGTGGGCGCGATCGGCTTGCCGGTGTTGTCGAAGGCCTGCTGCTCCAGCCGGTGTCCGCGCGGCACGAGCACCGTGCGCACGGTCGGCGCGTTCGCCGCGCTGACGTAGACGGTGGAGTCCCCAGCCGGCCCGGTCACCGAGATCGACGAGATGAGCGGCTGAATCAGCAGCGCGTCAACGGATGCCGCCCCGTCGGCAGCCCCGACGACCGCGGTGTCCGCGGCCGGGAGCGCCTGCTGCAGCGAGAGCGGGAACAGGCGTCCCGGGGCATCCGTGATGCCCTGTGCCCCCGCGCCGCCGTTATCCGTGCTGCCCAGTGTCGCCGTGGCGGAGGACCAGGCCGTTGCGCCGGAAGCCGCCTCGGTCTGGTTCACGATCGGGTACACATTGCGGGTCTGGTCGGCGGCAGGGACGGGGATGCGGAGCGAGTCCCCCGCGGCCAGGGCCACGTAGGCCCCGCCGGAGATGTTGGCCTCGCCGGTCCAGGAGGACGGCGGCCGCACCACGGTTCCGCTGCCGGAGATGGTGCCGGACTCGGCCTCGACGACGCTCAGCCCGACGGTCGCGACGGTCTTGTCGATGCCGAGGGCCTTCGCCTTCAGCACCGGGTTCGCGTCCAGGGTGAGCATGGTCATCAGGGCGTGGATGGTGGATTCAGCGCCCGAGTTGGGGTTGAGACGGCCGTCCTGCTCGATGCCGTCGATGGAGGTTCCCGTGGCCGGGTTGTAGGCCGGGGCGCCGTTGGGGTTGGCGCCGAAGAACCAGCCGGCGGTCACGGCCGCCAGGTCGATCAGACCGGGGGCGTTCGCGGCCTTCGCGGTCGCGACGAGTCCCTGCACGCGGGAGTCCACGCCGTAGGCGATCTGCGCTTCGCCGGGAGTGGGGCTCCAGGCGTTGTCCGGTCCGCCCGCGGCGAGCAGCTGCGGGGTGAACTGGGCGGTGTCCTTGACGGCGGCGGCGAGCAGGTCGGAGCGGCCGAGCACGGTAGAGGCGGTGGCGACGGATGCCGGGGTGAGCCCACCCCACGCGTGCCAGAGGGTCTGCGACTTGTTCCAGGGCATGATCGCGCCGAAGGGCCACTGGCTGGCGGAGCCGGAGGACATCGCGGCGACACCTTCCGTGAGCTGGGTGAGGGCGGTGCGCGCGGATTCGTCGGCCGGGGCGGCCACGACGTAGGCGGAGAGGCCGAGGGCGGCCTCGGCGGAGGCATCCGCCCCGCCCGCGATCAGCCAGGCCGGCACCTTCACGCCGTCGGCGATGTCAAAGGTGTCGTGCTTGCCGAGCGACTGGCGCTCGAGGGAGTCGAGTGAGAGGTGCAGCCGCTCCTGCAGGAACGCGGCGAACTCGGGGTCGGCGTCCTTGAACGCCGCGTAGCCCTCGCCGAGGGCCCAGACGGTGCGGGCCACCCAGTAGGACTCGGCCGAGTCGCTCGGGTCGGGCAGTTCCACCGGGGTGGCGCTGGGCGTCAGGGTGCCGTCGGCCTGCTGCCAGAGCACGACGTTGCCGGCGTTCGGCCCGCTCGCGGTCTGCAGGTAGGTCAGGGAGCGCAGCGTCTGCAGCGCGTGTTCCCGGCTGGCGGCGTCGCCGGTCAGCTGCCAGTGGCGCAGGTAGACGACCGCCGTGCGGGCGATGTCGTCGGCGTTGAACGCACCCTGGCTCCAGTGCCCGGTCGCGGGGTCGAGCGACCCGCCGCCGACCCGGTCGTAGGTTCCGTCCGCCAACTTGTTCGAGTAGGTCCACGGCGCCTGCGCGGTAGGCTGCTCGGCGAGACGGTAGGTCGTGTGCTCCGGCAGGGCGGTCAACGGCACGGTGTCGAGCAAGAAGTCGAGGTGGGACAGGTTGGTCAGCGGCGGGGTCGACGGTTGGGGCGACGGCTGGGTCGACGGCTGGGTCGACGGCGCGGAGGCCGCCGGGGCGGAACGGATGCTGCCGGGCGGCGATGCGGCCGCGGCGGCGGTCCCGGCTCCCATCAGGATCATCGAAACCGCGGCGGCGAGGGCCACGGTCTTCCTGGTCGATCGAGATCGTGTCGTATGTGAGCGAACAGCGTTGTACGTCATGTCTTCTCTCCTGGTTCGAGCGTTGAACCGGTTCAGTAGTCCCAACTAAACCGGTTAAGGTGCGGCCTGTCAAGAGAATCGGTCGATTACGTCCCCCATTCGGGGTCCGACCGGACGCGACCGTGAAAGTGCCCGTTCCGGTCGAGAGTGACTCGCACAGCGGGCACTCTCGACCGGAACGGGCACTGTCGGGCGGGTTCCAGGGGAGAACCTGCGGAACAGATCCGCTCCGCTCAACCCGACCGGACGCATCCGTGTGGCTCAGCTTCGGATGACCGGAACCTTTTTGCTCGACTCCGCCTGCTCGGGCACCGGCACTCGCACCTCGAGCATGCCGTCCCGATAGGAGGCCGTCACTTCCTCTTCCTTGCACCCCCGCGGCAGCGCGATGTCCCGCAGGAACGACCCGTACCGGAATTCGGACCGGTAGCCGTCCTTGCCCTTGTACTCGGATTTTTCCTCCCGCTGCGCCTGGATGTGCAGCACTCCCTCGCTCACGGAGATGTCGACATCCTTCTCCGGGTCGATGCCGGGCATTTCCGCCTTGATCACGAGACTGTTGCCGTCGCGGAACTCCTCCACCCGCATGGTCGGGGTGTCCCAGTCCCCCTCGAAGAAGCGCCGGACGGGCTCCGGCATTTCGAAACGTTCGCGTTTTGCAATGGCAGCCATGATGATGTCTCCTCCATGTTCCTGTGTTGCTCCGGATGCCGCATACAGTACCCCGCGGCACGGCGGCGCGCTCGGCCGTGCCGGTGCGCCTCAGCGCACGATCTTGAAGTTCAGCAAGGGGGTGCCGAGGGCTCCCCACAGCCTCAGCCAGATCGGCAGCAACATTTCCGAGGTCCGCGCGGTCGTGATGTCGCCGAGGTCGATCACATCCGTGTGCCCCAGATCGGTCAGCAGAGCGGTCACCGTCTTCTTCGCCTCGGCGTCGTTGCCCGACACGAAGACGCTGTGCTCGCCCCCGGCCACCAGGCCCGGGTTCATCATCAGAGCGGCGCTCATCGTGTTGAGCGACTTGACCACCTTCGCCGCGGGATAGGCCCGATGGATCTGCTCGCCCAGTGAATCCCGGTTGCAGACCGTGAGCGACGGCGGCATCCCGTGCGAGAAGTCCAGCGGATTGGCGATGTCCAGCAGCACCTTGCCGGCCAGGTTGCCGGCCCCGGTGCGGGCCGGCACGGTGAGCGAGGCCGCGCCGTTGGTGGCGTTCACCACCAGTTCGGTGGCTTCGGCCGCGCGGGCGAAGCGGGCCAGGCCGATCCCGGGATGCGCCGTGAACCACTCCGAGATCGGCGGGCTCTCCATCGCGTCCGCGCCCACCCGGGCCAGTGTGCCGGCCGGGTCCCGGGTGCCGAGCGTGACCTCGTGGCCCTGCCCGGCCAGCGCCGCTCCCAGCATCCGCCCCACGGTTCCCGTACCCAGAAGGGCAATCTTCATGATCGGTACTCCTTCATGTCGTGCAGGTGAGGTTGGGCCGGCTCAGTCCGAGTGATTCTCTCGTGCATTATGACCGCGTTCGCGCCACTGGGGCGAGATGACGCCAACGGATGTGACGCAGCCGGTTCACAGGCACCCGACCTAGCCTGAACGCATGTCCGACACCCTCCAGCGCGAGATCGACCAAGGCAGCGGTTCGCACCATCCCATCCGGCGGTTGCTGCGCCGGTGCCGGGCCTGGGTGGAGCGGTATCCGCGCATCCGCTGGCTGTACCGGCTGGCCGTCGGCCTGCTCGGCGCGTTCGTGGTCACCCTCGGTCTCCTGCTTGTGCCCCTGCCCGGGCCCGGCTGGCTGGTCGTGTTCCTCGGGATCGCCATCCTGGGCACGGAGTTCCCCGCCGCGCACCGCGTCGGCGTGCTGCTCCGGCGCATCCTCACCAGCGTCTGGGGCTGGTGGAAGACCCGGCGAGCCGCGGCCAGGGCCCGGCGCGCCGACCGCTCACCGCGCGCCTACGGAATCGAATCCGCCTAGGCCCGGCACGCCGGGCTCTCTCCGTCGGCGACGAGCGCCACGGCCGAAGCGGGCGCCCCGCTATGCCCGGCCCGGCCCCGCTCCCCTAACGAATTCGACGGAGATTTTGACCAGAACCGGCCGAAACGGGCCCGACACTCCGGCGACAGAGCCCTTTTCCGAAAAATCTCCGTCGAATTGGTTCAGCGCCTCGACGCGTCAGTGCCCCGACGCGTCAGTGCCTCGACGCGTCAGCGCCCCGACGCCCCGACGACAGAGGTGCCGATGGGCGGAACTACGGTCAGCTGGTCGGACGCACGACCAGCACGGGGCACTTCGCGTGCCGCACGCACTGCTCACTGACCGAGCCGAGCAGCATGCCGGCCAGGCCGCCGCGACCTCGGGGGCCCACCACGAGCATCCGTGCACCCTTGGCGATCTCGGTCAGGCACTTCACCGGGCTCGCGTAGACGGCGCGGTAGTCGACCTCGACATCCGGATGCTTCGCCACCTCGGCGCGCACATCGCGGGCAAGTTCGTCGCGCACCGCCTCGGCATACTCCTCGAGGGAGGAGACGTAGCCGAATTCCCAGTTGGCCGGCCGCGAGGCCGTGTCAATGGACCAGGCGCGCACCACCACGACGGGCGCGTGCAACTGCCCGGCGATCTCGAGGGCGGCGCTCAGGGCATGGGTGGCGTAGTCCGACCCATCGTGGCCGACCACGATGCTGTTCGGAGGGAGCGGGGGCTGTTCTGGCTGTAGGTCCGACATGACCCCACGCTACTCCTGGCCGGGCCTTCCCAGCACTCTCCCGCCGCGTGGCGGTAAGGTCTCCCCCATGACGTACCTGCGGACGCCACGTCGCAAACTGCTCGCGCTGGTCACGCTCGTCACGCTGGTCGTGGTGGGCGTGGGGCTGTTCTGGGGCGGAACCGTGCGCAAGATCGAGACCCTCGCCGGCCCCGCGGTCTTCGACCCGGGCGCCATCATCAGCGACTACAACTTCTTCAACCCCGACGCGATGACCGCGAACGAGATCCAGGACTTCCTGGAGGAGCGGCACTGCACCGCATCCGACGGAGTCCCCTGCCTGTGGGAGTACCGCGAGAGCACCGTGACCCAGCCCGCTCAGGGCGCCGGGCACTGCGCCGCCTACCCGGGCGCCGCCGCGGAACCGGCCAGCCGCATCATCGCGAAGGTCGCGGAGGCCTGCACCATCAGCCCGCGCGTGCTGCTGGCGCTGCTGCAGAAGGAGCAGTCCCTGCTGACCCGGCCCACGGCATCCGGTTATCTGCGCGCCACCGGCTACGGCTGCCCCGACACCGCCGACTGCGACGCGCAGTACTTCGGGTTCTTCAACCAGGTCTACCGCGCGGCCTGGCAGTTTCGGCAGTACACCCAGGAGCCCGACCGCACCTACCAGGTGGGCAGCGTCGACGTGAGCTACAACCCGGATGCCGCCTGCGGGGCGTCACCGGTCGAGATCCGCAACCAGGCCACCGCGAACCTCTACAACTACACGCCATACCAGCCGAACCCCGCGGCGCTC
This sequence comes from Cryobacterium sp. TmT2-59, assembly GCF_004403545.1. Classification (NCBI taxonomy): domain Bacteria; kingdom Bacillati; phylum Actinomycetota; class Actinomycetes; order Micrococcales; family Microbacteriaceae; genus Cryobacterium; species Cryobacterium sp. TmT2-59. The sequence goes on from NZ_SOGM01000042.1 coordinate 15,101, forward strand.
GCCCAGCCGGGCTCCGACGGTGACGGATGCTCCACGTACGGCAACCTGAACTTCTGGGTGTTCTACAACAAGTGGTTCGGGTCGTCGGATGCGCTCGGGTACCCGGCGGCGTTCGCGTCCTGCCTCAACCTGGTCGGCGGCCAGCCCTGCCGCGAACAGGGACTGCTGCCCGGGTCCTGAGCGTCGCGCGTTCTCCGCGCAGAGCTTAATCGCCCTGAGCGCCTCGGCTCCACAGGACCCGGGCGCCCGGCCCGGCAAGATCCGGGCCGCGACGAGCTCGATCCCCGGTCAGGCTGCATTTTCTTCAGAGACGCCCTCACACCGGCCAGCACAACTTGCGGTGACACGCCCGCCGGGCGGCGGAGGCCATCCGCCCGGATTCCCAGCCGGCACGGACCGGCCGCCCACTCCACCTGCCTAGACTCCTGGCGATGACTACGAGCGGTCGATCGGGTTTTTCGCCGACCGGCTGCCGCAATCGAAAGGAATCACCTTGAACAAGCACACGATCAACCCGGCATCCGCCACCTCCCGCACCAAGCGCATCGCCCTCGGGGCAGCCTCCGTGCTGACCGCCGGCGCTCTCCTCGGGGTCGGCGCCCAGGGCGCCACCGCCGCTCCCCGCAGCCCCGGCGCCGAGCACAGCGCGAGCACCAGCGGGGACGCCGCCGCCACATCGAATGGCGCATTCCTCGCGTCACTCGCGATGGAGCTCCGCGGCGACCTCTCCCACGGGCAGAGCGGGAACGTTAAGGCCCAGAAGGTGGCTGCCACCATTTCCACGCACGCCGAGCTCTTCGACAGCCTGCCGGCGAACCTGCAGACCGACCTGACCACCCTCAAGGACGCCTCCGGCGCAACCGACCGGGCGGCCGCCGTGGACACCGTGCGCACCACCGCCCTGGCGGGAGGATACGGCGAGGAGATCACGAAGATCGCCGAGGCCGTGCGGGACAACCCGAAGCACCCGCTGACCGCCGCCCTGCGCGCCGCCCTGAGCGGTGACCTCGGGACCAGGTCGGGCACCGCGACGGGCACAACGTCGGCCACCGCATCGGGCACCACGTCGGGCACCGCATCGGGCACCGATCAGGAGGCGGCCGAGGCTGCCGGCCCCTCGGCGACGGAGCTGGCCCTCAAGCTCGCCGACAACCCGGCGCTGCTCTCGAAGTTGCCGGCTGACCTGCAGGCCGACCTGGCCGCGTTGAAGAACGCGCCCGCCGACCAGCAGGAGGCCGCCGCGCAGGCGATCGAAACCGCCGCCCGGAACGGCGACTACGGCACCGTGATCCAGAAGATCGTCGAGCGGGTCCAGGCGCACGCCGCAGCCGGGCCTGACACCGACACCGGTGCCGACGCCGACGCCGACGTTCACGCCGGAAACTAACACCGCAGAACAACGGATGGCCGGAAGCGCACCGCGCTTCCGGCCATCCGTTTCTCCGTGTACTGACCGCCGCCCTACTGCCCGGGGGCCCGGTAGGACGGCCTCTTCTTCGCAGCCTGGTCGAGATCCTCCGGCGTCATGAGCGGCTTCAGCTTCACGGTCACGTTGCCGGTGCCGTTGATCATGAGAGAGAGTGCGGCGACGCTGGCATCGTCCGGCACGTCCAGGACGTCCAGCACATCGGTGTCACCGAAGGCGTAGTAGAAGCATTCCAACGAGCCGCCCACCGATTTGAGGGCGTCGACGAGGGCCTCCCGGCGCTTCGTTCCGCCTTCGCGCATGAGGCCCTTGATGCCCCTGGCCCACGTAGTTCGCTTCGAAAAGAAATTTGGCCATGATCTTTCCTGTCCCGTGACGTTGAGGAGGCGGGCGTGCGACTGTGCCCGACCCCGATGGAGGGAAGGTCCCTGAGGCGGCCCCGGAACGGGACCGCCTCACATCGTAGGTCTGGCCCCACGCTCTGACATCGGTGAGAAGGCCGGGAACCCCTCGGGGTTCCCGGCCTTCTTGTGGGCCGGCTGCTGGTGTGGCTTGTGCTTAGAAGTCCCAGTCCGCGTCTTCGGTGTTGACGGCCTTGCCGATGACGTACGAGGAGCCCGACCCGGAGAAGAAGTCGTGGTTCTCGTCCGCGTTCGGCGAGAGCGCCGACAGGATGGCCGGGTTCACGTCGGTGACGCTCTTGGGGAACATGGCCTCGTAGCCGAGGTTCATCAGCGCCTTGTTGGCGTTGTAGTGCAGGAACTTCTTGACGTCTTCGGTCAGACCGACCTCATCGTAGAGGTCCTGCGTGTACTGCACCTCGTTTTCGTAGAGCTCGTAGACGAGGTTGAAGGTGTAGTCCTTCATCTCGTCGCGACGCTCCTGCGAGGCGGTCTCGAGCCCCTTCTGGTACTTGTAGCCGATGTAATAGCCGTGCACGGCTTCATCCCGGATGATCAGACGGATGAGGTCGGCCGTGTTGGTGAGCTTGGCGCGGCTGGACCAGTACATCGGCAGGTAGAAGCCCGAGTAGAAGAGGAACGACTCAAGCAGGGTCGAGGCGACCTTGCGCTTGAGCGGGTCGTCGCCCTGGTAGTAGTCCATGACGATCGCGGCCTTCTTCTGAAGGTTCACGTTCTCGGTCGACCAGCGGAACGCCTCGTCGATCTCCTTCGTCGAGCACAGGGTCGAGAAGATCGACGAGTAGCTCTTGGCGTGCACGGACTCCATGAACGCGATGTTCGTGTAGACGGCCTCTTCGTGGGGCGTGATCGCATCCGGGATCAGCGAGACGGCGCCGACGGTGCCCTGAATCGTGTCGAGCAGGGTGAGGCCCGTGAACACGCGCATGGTGAGCTGCTGCTCGACCGGAGTGAGCGTGGCCCAGGACTGCACGTCGTTCGAGAGCGGGATCTTCTCGGGCAGCCAGAAGTTGTTGACGAGGCGGTTCCACACCTCGACGTCTTTTTCGTCTTCGATCTTGTTCCAGTTGATCGCGTCAACGTGGGAGACGAGCTTGAGCTTGTCAATCATTGGTTGTTCCTTAGGTGGCAGTTCAGAGTCGATTCAGCAGTCAGGACGCTCACAGCAAACTCACTCAAAGCATGCATGAAACGCAGCCATCAACCTCGGTACCTTCGAGGGCGAGCTGGCGCAGACGGATGTAGTAAATCGTCTTGATACCCTTGCGCCACGCGTAGATCTGCGCCTTGTTGATGTCGCGGGTGGTGGCGGTGTCCTTGAAGAACAGCGTCAGCGAGAGGCCCTGGTCGACGTGCTGGGTGGCCGCCGCGTAGGTGTCGATGATCTTCTCGGCGCCGATTTCGTAGGCGTCCTGGTAGAAGTCCAGGTTGTCGTTGGTCAGGAACGGCGCCGGGTAGTACACGCGGCCGAGCTTGCCTTCCTTGCGGATCTCGATCTTCGAGGCGATCGGGTGGATCGACGAGGTCGAGTTGTTGATGTACGAGATCGACCCGGTCGGCGGCACGGCCTGCAGGTTCTGGTTGTAGATGCCGTGCGCCATGACGGATGCCTTCAGCTCGGCCCAGTCCGCCTGGGTCGGGATGCTGACGCTCGAGGCCTCGAACAGCTCGACGACCCGGGTCGTCGCCGGCGCCCACACCTGGTCGGTGTACTTGTCGAAGAAGGCACCGGAGGCGTAGGTCGAGTCTTCGAATCCGTCGAAGGCGTGGCCGCGTTCGACGGCCAGCTTGTTCGAGGCGCGGAGGGCGTGGAACAGCACCGTGTAGAAGTAGATGTTGGTGAAGTCGATCCCCTCTTCGCTGCCGTAGTACACCCGCTCGCGGGCAAGGTAGCCGTGCAGGTTCATCTGGCCCAGGCCGATGGCGTGCGACTTGTCGTTGCCGTCTTCGATCGACCGCACCGAGGAGATGTGGCTCTGCTCGGAGACCGCGTTGAGGCCACGGATGGCGGTCTCGACGGTCTTACCGAAGTCGGGCGAGTCCATCGACAGGGCGATGTTCATCGACCCGAGGTTGCAGGAGATGTCCTTGCCGATCTTGTCGTACGACAGGTCCTCGTTGTACGTGGTTGGGGTGTTGACCTGGAGGATCTCCGAGCACAGGTTCGACATGTTGATGCGACCCTTGATCGGGTTCGCCGCGTTGACGGTGTCCTCGAACATGATGTACGGGTAGCCGGACTCGAACTGGATCTCGGCGAGCGTCTGGAAGAAGTCGCGGGCCTTCATCTTCGACTTCTTGATGCGCGGGTCGTCGACCATCTCGTGGTACTTCTCGCTGACGGAGATGTCGGCGAACGGCACCCCGTAGACGCGCTCGACGTCGTAGGGCGAGAACAGGTACATGTCCTCGTCCTTCTTCGCCAGCTCGAACGTGATGTCGGGCACGACGACGCCGAGGGACAGCGTCTTGATCCGCACCTTCTCGTCCGCGTTCTCGCGCTTGGTGTCGAGGAAGCGCATGATGTCGGGGTGGTGCGCGTGCAGGTACACGGCGCCGGCTCCCTGGCGTGCGCCGAGCTGATTGGCGTAGCTGAAGGAGTCTTCGAGCAGCTTCATCACGGGGATGATGCCGCTGGACTGGTTCTCGATCTGCTTGATCGGAGCCCCGGACTCACGGATGTTGCTGAGCAGCAACGCGACGCCGCCGCCACGCTTCGACAACTGCAGCGACGAGTTGATGCCGCGCGAGATCGACTCCATGTTGTCTTCGATCCGGAGCAGGAAGCAGGAGACGAGCTCGCCGCGCTGCGCCTTGCCGGAGTTCAGGAAGGTGGGGGTGGCCGGCTGGAAGCGGCCGGCGATGATCTCCTCGACGAGGGAGATCGCGAGCTGCTCGTCGCCCTGGGCCAGGCCCAGCGCGGTCATCACGACGCGGTCTTCGAAACGCTCGAGGTAACGCTTCCCATCGAAGGTCTTCAGCGTGTAGGAGGTGTAGTACTTGAACGCGCCGAGGAAGGTCTGGAAACGGAACTTCTTCGAGTACGCCAGCTGGTTGAGGCTGGTGATGAAGTCGAACGAGTACTGGTCGAGCACGGCCTGCTCGTAGTACTCCTTCTCGACCAGGTAGTCGAGACGCTCACGCAGGGTGTGGAAGAACACCGTGTTCTGGTTGACGTGCTGCAGGAAGAACTCGCGGGCGGCCTCACGGTCCTTCTCGAACTGGATCTCCCCGTTCGGGCCGTACAGGTTGAGCATGGCGTTGAGCGAGTGGTAATCCATCGCCAGGCCGGCTGCCGGGTGAGTCATCGTCTTCACGGCTGTTGCTTCCAAAATTCTTCCAATCCGTCGTGGACGATGCGCACATCATCCGGAGTTCCGAGTACTTCAAATCGATACATGTGCGGGACCTTGCACTTCGCGGCGATGATGTCGCCCGCGACGCAGAAGGCCTCGCCGAAATTCGTGTTTCCCGCGCCGATGACGCCGCGGATGAGCGAGCGGTTGTGCTCGTCGTTGAGGAACCGGATCACCTGCTTGGGCACGGCTCCCTTGGTCTCACCGCCGCCATACGTCGGCACGACCAGGACATAGGGCTCGTCGACCACCAGCGGTTCGTCTCGCGCGTACAGCGGGATGCGCGCGGCGGGGCGCCCGAGCTTCTCGACGAAGCGTTGCGTATTTCCCGATGTGCTCGAGAAGTAGACGATATCGGTCATAGAACACCCCCTGTGTGTGAATCTGAGAAGCTGGCGCGCACACCACCCGGTGCGGAAATCCCTGCGAAAACGACGAGTGGGCCGGCGGCCGGGGCGGTGCTGCTACGCGAGGCGCTGCGCGAGTTCGTTGATCTTGTCGGGGCGGAAGCCCGACCAGTGGTCCTCGTCGGTGATGACGACGGGGGCCTGCAGGTAGCCGAGGGCCTTGACGGCTTCCAGGGCGTTTTCGTCGACCGAGAGGTCGAGGATTTCGTATTCAATTCCCTTGTTGTCCAGAGCGCGATAGGTCGCGGTGCACTGCACGCAGGAGGGCTTGGTGTAGACCGTGATAGCCATGGGAGTGCCTTTCTCGTCGTTCAGGGATCAGTATTCAAACTCAGTATCAAACTCAGTGTCGAACTCAGTGCTTAAAATCGGTTTTCATTGTGAAATCTGAACTTCAAGGCGTGCTGTGTTGAAGTTCAATACTACATCTAGTGATGCGAAATGGGAACGGCCACTACATGCAGTAGTTACAAGTATGTAGTTATCCACCGACATTCCACCGGTTGTACACAGCCCGACGGATGCGAGTGGCCCCACATTACGCGGAGAACGCCGAAGTTATCCACAGGCGGCGGGCCCCCCGAACTGGAGCCTGTGGAAACTCCGGCGGCGTGTCGGAGCGCGTCGGCCGAAGGCCCCGGCCCGCGCGTCGGGGCCCGCGCGGCGGACCGAGCCTCGCGGCGCACCCTGTGGCCGCCGGAGCAGGTTCGAACCTGCGCCGGCGAACCGAACCTGCGCCGCGAGCGGGACGGCTGCCGCAAACGTCAGGCTCTCGGCATCCCCCGCTCCGTGAGGAACCGGTGGAAGCGTTGCGGCGACAGCACCGTCGCCCAGTCCCAGCGGTCGAAACTCCGCACGTGGAAGCGCAGCGCATCCTCACGGCGTTTCTCGGCCCATACGACGTGGCCGGGGTCCCGATCCCCCAGGACCGCGCCGCGCGTATATTTCAGCTTGCCGTCGAACTCGCCGATTTTGCGGATGCGCCGCCAGTAGAAGTCGACCCAGTAGTCGTGTCCCTGCACGTTGGCGAAGCAGGCCTGAAGTTCAGGGACCTCGAACCCCAGCTGGAACATCCGCACCCGGCTGAGCGATTCTCCGGCGTTGGCCGCGAGGCCGTTGCCGAATCTGATGGCCTGCCCCGCCTGGCGGGCCCCGCACCGCGGGTTCACCGCGGCCAGCTCGTCGAACAGGTCCGTCTTGTTCAGGGCGGGCTGCCCACGGATGCCGCGGAGCGCCTCATCCGCGACCCGCTCCTGCTCCACCCGCAGCGCGTGGTCGATCATCGTGACACCCGCCAGGAAGCTCGTGCCGGCCGCGACGTCGACCAGAGTGCGCGCCAGCGAGGTCACCGCGATGCCGTCCCTCACCACCGTGTCCGGGATCGGGGCACCGCGGTGGCTGGTGGTGAACCGGGCCGTGCTGCCTCCCGTGGCGCCCGGATCCATCGTGTGCACCGTGCGGGGCCACGCTCCGATGATCGGCAGCCCGTGCACGACCGCCGCGGACAGGTGGGAGAGCACGAGCGGCCGTTCCGCGGTCGCGGCCGCCGAGAGCACGAACAGGCGGTACCGCTGGTCGGGATCCGCCGTTCGCCACACCTCACCGCGCACATAGATGCCGCGGCGCGTGCGCACCAACTCCCCCGCGCGGGTGAGCGCACCCACCGCACGTGAGGTGAAGCCGGCTTCCCGGAGGGCGGAGTAGGGGATGAGCTCGGCGTGGCCGGCGGTGACGATGTCCAGAAGTCGGGTCATGCCTCACTCTGGGAGCCGCCGGCTGCCGCGCAGGGTCACGGCGCAGCATCCGTGGATAACCCACGGGAATGGCGCCTGTGGATGAATGACCCCCTGGCGGTGCCGGTGCCCGCGCCCGTGGACGGCGGCGCAACCTGTGCTCGCCGGCGCAGGTTCGAACGTGCGCCGGCGACCCGAACCTGCGCCGCGGGATCTTGCGCGCCGCTCGCACCCGGCCACGGACGGCGAAAGGGCCGGCCCCCTGCATGGGAGCCGGCCCTTCCGGGTCTGACTGTTCGTGCTCGCGGTATTGCGGGTGGGTCAGCGACCGCCGGAGCGGCGCTTGTTGTAGACGTCGAATGCGACTGCGGCCAGGAGCACCAGGCCCTTGATCAGCTGCTGGTACTCGGTTCCCACGCCGAGGATGGACATGCCGTTGTTCAGGAGCCCGATGATCAGACCACCGATGATGGCCCCCGTCACGGTGCCGATGCCTCCCGTGACCGCGGCGCCGCCGATGAAGACGGCCGCGATGGCGTCGAGCTCGAAACCGTCACCGGCCTTCGGGTTGGCGAGGTTGAGCTGAGCGGTGAAGATGAGTCCGGCGAGGGCCGCGATCATGCCCATGTTGACGAACAGCAGGAACGTGACCCGCTTGGTCTTGACGCCCGACAACGCGGCGGCGTTGAGGTTGCCGCCGATGGCGTAGACGTGGCGGCCGAAGACGCTGTTCGCCATGACTGCCGCATACACGACGGTCAGGATGCCCAGCACGACGAGCACGATCGGGGTGCCCCGGTAGCTGGCCAGCAGGTACGTGATGTAAAGGATGATCGCGGCGGTGAAGACCAGCTTGACCAGGAACCAGGCGAACGGCTCGTCCTCGACGTCGTACTTCTTGCGGGCGATGCGCGAGCGCACGCCCTGGAGCACGAGCAGCGCCGTCGCCAGCACGCCGATGGCGACCGTCAGCGGTTCGAGCACGCTCGTTCCGCCGCCCAGGTCGGGCAGAAACCCGCTGCCGAGCGCACGGAACTCATCCGGGAAGGGCGAGATCTGCTGGTTCTGCAGTGCGATCTGGGTCAGACCGCGGAACGTGAGCATGCCGGCCAGGGTGACGATGAAGGCCGGTATGCCGAAGTACGCGATCCAGAATCCCTGCCACATGCCGACCGCCGCTCCCAGCACGAGGCACAGGATGATGGCGGCCCACCACGGCACGTTCCACTGGGTGATCATCACTCCCGCCATGGCCCCGGTGAAGGCAACCACGGATCCGACCGACAGGTCGATGTGGCCGGCGATGATGATCATCACCATGCCGACGGCCAGGATCAGGATGTAGCTGTTCTGGACGATCAGGTTGGAGACGTTGATGGGCTTGAGAGTGATGCCGCTGGTCGCCACCTGGAAGAAGATGGTGATCGCGATCAGCGCAATGATCAAGCCAATTTGCCGTAGCTGGCCGCCGAGGTAGTTTAGTGCGGTTTTGAACGCGCTCATCGGTTGTCCTTCGCCCTTTCCTGAGTCATGTGTTGCATAAGGTATTCGGCCGTGGCCTGGCCACGAGGAACGTCGGCCGTGATGCGGCCCTCGAAGATCGTGTAGATGCGATCGCAGATCCCGATCAGTTCGGGCAACTCGGACGAGATGACGATCACGCCCTTGCCTTCATCGGCGAGTTTGTTGATGATGCCGTAGATCTCGTACTTGGCTCCCACGTCGATGCCGCGGGTGGGCTCGTCGAGGATGAGGACATCCGGGTCGGAGAACATCCACTTGGACAGCACGACCTTCTGCTGGTTGCCGCCGGAGAGTTTTCCGGTCAGGGCTTCCACGTTGGGGGCCTTGATGTTCATGCTCTTGCGGTAGCCCTCGGCGATGACCGCCTCCTTGTTGGAGTCCACCCAGCCGTTACGGGCGATCTTCTTCAGGGAGACGAGGGAGATATTGCGCTTGATGTCCTCGATCAGGTTGAGGCCGTAGCGTTTGCGGTCTTCGGTCGCGTAGGCGAGACCGTTGTCGATCGCGGCCGTCACCGTGCTGGTGTTGACCTCGACGCCGTTCTTGAAGACCCTGCCCGAGATGTTGTGACCGTAGCTGTGGCCGAAAACGCTCATCGCCAGTTCGGTGCGCCCGGCGCCCATCAGCCCGGCGATTCCGACGATTTCGCCGGCCCTGACCGTGATGTTGGCACTCTTGACGACCTGGCGCTGGTGGTCGAGGGGGTGGTAGACGTTCCAGTCCGCGACTCGCAGCAGTTCTTCGCCGATGCGGGGCACGTGGTCCGGGTAGCGGCTGCCGAGGTCGCGGCCGACCATGCCCTTGATGATCCGCTCTTCCGAAATGTCATCGGTGTGCATGTCGAGGGTTTCGATCAGCTTGCCGTCACGGATGATCGTGACCTCGTCTGCGACCGCCTTGATCTCGTTCAGCTTGTGGCTGATCATGATCGAGGTGATGCCCTGGCCCTTGAGGTGCTTCATCAGGTCGAGCAGGTTGGCCGAGTCCTCGTCGTTGAGGGCGGCGGTGGGCTCGTCCAGAATGAGGAGCTTGACCTCCTTCGACAGCGCCTTGGCGATTTCCACGAGTTGCTGCTTGCCGACGCCGATGTCGCGCACCTTGGTGATGGGATTGTCCTTGAGACCGACCCGGGCCAGCAGCTTCGCCGCCTCGAGGTTGGTCTTGTTCCAGTCGATCCAGCCGTTGGTCTGCTGCTCATTGCCGAGAAAGATGTTCTCGGCGATGGACAGGTACGGGCTGAGCGCGAGTTCCTGGTGGATGATGACGACTCCGGTGGCTTCGGATTCGTTGATGGATTTGAAGGCGACCGTCTCGTTTTCGAAGACGATCTCGCCGTCGTAGGTGCCGGCCGGGTAGACACCCGACAGCACCTTCATCAGGGTGGATTTTCCTGCGCCATTCTCACCGCAGATTGCGTGAATGTGTCCTCGCTGCACCTCGAGCGACACATCCTGGAGGGCTTTGACTCCGGGGAAGGTCTTCGTGATGCTGCGCATCTCAAGAATATTTGTGGTCACCGTTACTTCTTCTTCCGTGCGGTGAGGAGGAAAGAGGGGGGAGGCAGTGGCGGCGTCTCCGCCGCCACTGCCGGGAGAGAGACCTGCTTACTTGAGGTCTGCCTCGGTGTAGTAACCCGTGTCGACGAGGAGTTCCTTGTAGTTGTCCTTCGTGACGACCTGCGGCGCGAAGAGGAAGGTCGGGACGACCTTCACCTTGTTGTCGTAGCTCGTGGTGTCGTTGACCTCGGGGGTGCGACCGTTGAGCAGGTCGTCAGCCATCTTCACGGCCTCGTCGCCCAGCTGGCGCGTGTCCTTGTAGATGGTGGAGTACTGCTGGCCGGCGATCATGGACTTGACCGATGCAGCCTCGGCGTCCTGACCGGTGACGATCGGCAGGGCGTCGGTGGCGTATCCCGAGCTGGTCAGAGCCGAGATGATGCCGATGGAGAGCCCGTCGTACGGGGACAGGACAGCGTCAACCTTGCTGCCGTCGGAGTACGTGCTGGCGATGAGGTTCTGCATCCGCTTCTGGGCCGTCGCCGGGTCCCAACGCAGCGTGGCAACCTGGGTGAAGCCGACCTGGCCGCTCTTGACCACGAGCACGCCCTTGTCGATGTACGGCTGCAGGGTGTCCATCGCGCCATTGAAGAAGAAGGTCGCGTTGTTGTCGTCGGGGCTTCCGCCGAACAGCTCGACGTTGAACGGGCCGGTCGCGCCGGTTTCCTTGCCGTCCTTGTCCAGAACGCCCAGGCCGGTCAGAAGGCTCGTGGCCTGCTGCACACCGACCTCGTTGTTGTCGAAGGTCGTGTAGTAGTCGACGTTCTTGTTGCCGTTGATCAGGCGGTCGTACGCGATGACCTTGACGCCGGCCTTGCCGGCCTCGTCGAGCTGGTCACTGAGCGCCGTGCCGTCGATCGACGCGATGATGAGAACCTTGGCGCCCTTGGTCAGCATGTTGCTGATCTGCTGCACCTGCTGCGGGATCTTGTCGTCTGCATATTCCAGGTCGACCTTGTAGCCGAGCTTCTCGAGCGAGGCCTTGACGGCGTCGCCGTCCTTGATCCAGCGCTCGCTGGTCTTGGTCGGCATGGCAACGCCGACGAGGGCGCCTTTGCTGGAACCGGCCGAGTCATCCGCGGTGGTTCCGCCGCGGGTTCCGCCGGAGCAGGCGGCGAGGGAGAGTGCGAGTCCGATGGCTGCGATGCCAACGAGGACCTTCTTTGTCTTCACGTAAGTACCTTTCGTGTTTCTGTTATCAGCTTTGATTGCAGGTGAATCCGGAGGGGGACTTCTGGTGGTGCGATGGTGCGTAGTGGTGCTGTGGTGCGGTGGTGCTGTGACTACAGGCCCTGTGCCAGTCGGTAGTAGGCCTGGTTCCAACGCACCTCGCGCGTGAAATCACGCAGGGTGGTGGTCTTATCGATCACGAGAAGCTCGGTGCGAGCGATCTCGGCGAAATCCTGGAACACCTCGATGCCGACGGCTGTCGACATCACGGTGTGGTGGGCGGCGCCGGCCGTGAGCCAGGCCGCAGCGGAGGTGGCGAAGTCCGGTTCCGGGCGCCACACCGCGCGGCCGACCGGAAGCTTCGGCAGCGCCTGGGGCGGCTCGACCACCTCGACCACGTTCGCGGTCAGGCGGAACCGGTCGCGCATATCGCTCATGGCGACCACCACGGCCGGGCCGGGGGCCGCGTTGAAGACGAGGCGCACGGGGTCTTCGCGGCCGCCGATGCCGAGCGGGTGGATCTCCAGCGTCGGCTTCGCGGCGGAGAGTGCGGGGTTGACCTCGAGCATGTGGGCTCCGAGGATGAGCTCCGCGCCGGGAGCGAGATCGTAGGTGTAGTCCTCCATCAGGCTCGCGCCGCCGGGAAGGCCGGACCCCATCACGTTGGCGACGCGCACCAGGACGGCCGTTTTCCAGTCGCCCTCGGCACCGAAACCGTATCCCTGGGCCATCAGGCGCTGCACGGCCAGGCCGGGCAGCTGCTTGAGTGCGCCGAGGTCTTCGAAGTTCGTGGTGAAGGCGCTGAAGCCGCCGGCTTCCAGGAATCCCTTGAGGCCGAGCTCGATCGCCGCGCCGTACCGGAGGGACTCGTGGCGGTCGCCGCCGGCGCGCAGTTCGGGGACCACGTCGTAGAGGTCCTCGTATTCGGCGACGAGGGTGTCGATCGCGGCATCCGTCACCGCGTGCACGGCCTCGGCGAGTTCGTTCACCGGCCAGGTGTTCACCTGCACCCCGAAGCGCAGTTCGGCCTCGGTCTTGTCGCCCTCGGTCACTGCGACGTAGCGCATGTTGTCGCCGAAGCGGGCCAGTTTCATGGTGCGGCTCGCGGCCCAGCCGGCGGCGGCACGGGTCCAGGTGCCGATGCTCCCGGTGACGACCGGGTTGGACACGTGGCCCACGACGGTCTTGCGCGACACGCCGAGCCGGGTCTGGATGTAACCGAACTCCCGGTCGCCGTGCGCGGCCTGGTTCAGGTTCATGAAGTCGAAGTCGATCTCGCTCCAGGGCAGTTCCACGTTCGCCTGGGTGTGCAGGTGCAGCAGCGGCTTGGCCAGTGCGTCCAGGCCCGCGATCCACATCTTCGCCGGCGAGAACGTGTGCATCCACGCGATCAGGCCGATCACGCTGTCGTCCGAGTTCGCGTCCAGGGCGGCGCGGCGGATGGAGTCGGAGTCTTTCAGGACCGGCTTCCACACGACGCGAACCGGGATGTCGCTCGAGGCGTTCAGGGCGTCGGCGATGGCCCGGGACTGCTCGGCGACCTGCCGCAGGGTCTCCTCGCCGTAGAGGTTCTGACTGCCGGTGAGGAACCAGACCTCGTAGGTGTCGAGGGTGTCGGTGAGAGTAGCCATTACGTGAGTGCTCCTTGCGGTGCTTGACCGTAAACGTTCTGATAGCGGTTGAAGAGGGAATCGATCGCCTCTTGGGGGATGGGGATGAGTTCCCCGCCGAGGCGGGCGAGGTGCACGGTGCGGGCGACGTCTTCGACCATCACGGCGGCTTTGACCGCGTCGCGGGCGTCCTTGCCGATGGTGAACGGCCCGTGATTCTGCATCAACACGGCCCGGGACCGGTGACCGGTCAGCGCCTCGACGATGCCGCGGCCGATGGTGTCGTCGCCGATGATGGCGAAGCGTCCCACCGGGATCGGGCCGCCGAATTCGTCCGCCATGGCCGTGATCACGCAGGGGATCTCCTCGCCGCGCGCCGCCCAGGCCGTGGCGTAGGTGGAATGGGTGTGCACGACGCCGCCGACGTCCGGCATGTTGCGGTACACGTAGGCGTGCGCGGCCGTGTCGCTGGACGGCGCACGGTCAGACCCGGGGGTGTCGGGGATGACGTTGCCGTCGAGGTCGCAGACGATCATGTTCTCCGGTGCGAGATCGGCGTAGTCGACGCCGCTGGGCTTGATCACGAACAGGTCAGCGCCCGGGACACGGCCGGACACGTTTCCGCCCGTCCAGACCACGAGCCCGTTGCTGGTCAGCTCGGTGTGCAGGCGCGCGATCTCGTCGCGGACCCGTGCGATGGCAACCTCGATCCGGGGGCCGAAGGAGCTCATGCGGAGACCGCCGAGGTTTCCAGCGAGGCGCCGGCGTCACGCTTGAGGGCCTTGAGTCGGTGCATGACGTCGTTCGTGCCGCGACCGAAGTAGTCGTGCAGGAGCGAGTACTCGGCGAACAGCTTGTCGTACGCCGCGGCCGACTCTTCGTTGGGCGTGTACACGTTCTTGTTGAGCTTGCCCATGGCCTGGCCGGCCGCGCGCACATCGGGATAGGCGCCCGCGGCGACGGCCGCGTGGATCGCCGAGCCCAGCGCCGGGCCCTGCTCGCTGGCGATCGTGGAGATCGGCAGGCGCAGGATGTCGCTGTAGGTCTGCATCAGGAAAGCGTTCTTGAGCAGGCCTCCCGCGACGATGAACTCGGTGACGGGGACGCCGCTCGAGTTGAACGTCTCGACGATCGTGCGGGTGCCGAAGGCGGTGGACTCGAGCAGTGCCCGGTAGATCTCCTCGGTGCGGGTGGTCAGCGTCATGCCGAGAACCAGGCCGGAGAGTTCGTGGTCGACCAGCACCGAGCGGTTGCCGCTGTGCCAGTCGAGGGCGATCAGTCCGTGGCCGCCGACGGGCTGGTCCTTGATCAGTTCGGTCAGGTACTGGTGCACGCTCAGGCCCGCGGCGGCCGCCTCCGTGAAGTACCGGGCGGGAACCTGGTTGTTCACGTACCAGGCGAAGATGTCGCCGACCCCGGACTGGCCGGCCTCGTAACCGTAGAGCCCGGAGACGATGCCGCCGTCGACGACGCCGCACATACCGGGCACCTCGGCGAGGTGGTCGGAGTTCATCACGTGGCAGGTCGAGGTGCCCATGATGGCCACCATCTGGCCGGGCAGGACGGCTTGGGCGGCCGGACCGGTAACGTGCGCGTCGACGTTGCCGACGGCGACGGCGATGCCCTCCGGCAGGCCGGTCCAGGCTGCGGCCTCGGCGGAGAGGGTGCCGGCGGATGCGCCGAGCTGGCCGATCTCGTGCGCCACCTTGTCGGTGGCGAACCGCGTGAACCCGGGGTTCAGCGCGGCGAGGAAATCCTCGCCGGGGTACGCGTCATCCTGCAGAATGCCCTTGTAACCGGCGGTGCACGCGTTCCGCACGTACTGGCCGGTGAGCTGCCAGACGATCCAGTCGGCGGCTTCGACCCAGTGGTCCATCCGGTCGTACAGCTCGGGGTCTTCCTCCAGCAGTTGCAGGCCCTTGGCGAATTCCCACTCGCTCGAGATCAGCCCGCCGTAGCGCGGCAGCCAGCTCTCGCCGCGTTCGGCGGCGAGCTCGTTGATGCGGTCGGCCTGGCGCTGCGCGGCGTGGTGCTTCCACAGCTTCACGTAGGCGTGCGGGCGGTCGGCGTATTCCGGCAGCTCGTTGAGGGGGGTGCCGTCGGCGAGGACGGGAACCATGGTGCAGGCCGTGAAGTCGGTGCCGACACCGATGACGCGGGCCGGGTCGATGCCCGCGTTCGCGACGGCGGCGGGGACGGCGCTCTTGAGCACGTCCACGTAGTCCTGCGGAACCTGCAGGGCCCACTCCGGCGGCAGGGCGGCGCCCGTGGCGGCGAGGGTCGTGTCCATCACGGCGTGCGGGTAGTCCAGGACGGCGGAACCGAGCTCGACGCCGTCGGAGACGCGAACGACGACCGCGCGGCCGGAGAGGGTTCCGTAGTCGATCCCGATGACGTATGAATTGACGTCTGCATGCGCATCCGGCTGCTCGGTGATTCCCACGGAATCGACTCCTTCGTCTCGCTGGTGGTGCTCGTGCCGGAGTCGTTCTCCCGGTCATGTGCCGGTCAAATGTGAACGGTCACATTTGCCTGTCTCATGTTAGCTCTCCCCATGGCGCAGTTGTCAAGTCCCAACCTGGGGCCGATATTCAACCGTTTCCGACGGGCGCGGAGAGGGGCGGCCGGGGCGGGCCGGAGTTACGCGGGAGTTACCGGACGGGCGGGGCCGTCGACGCGCGCACGATGAACCGGGGCATGATCGACTGTTCGGCCACGGGTTCGTGGCCCGCCAGGTCTTCGAGCAGGGCGGCGACGCAGCGTCGGCCCAGTTCGGCGAAGTCCTGGCGCACGGTCGTCAGCGGGGGCCAGAAATGAGCCGCTTCGGGGATGTCGTCGAAGCCAACGATGCTGACATCCCGCGGAAGTTCGAGGCCGGCGTCGCGCGCCGCATGCATCAGACCGAGGGCCATCTGGTCGTTCGAGGAGAAGATCGCCGTGAAATCCAGGCGCCCGAACAACTCGCGTCCGGCGTAGTAGCCGAAGTCCGCGGTCCAGTCGCCGAGGATCGGCGCTGTGGTCGGCACATCCATGGCGCCCATCTCATCGAGGAACCCGCGCATCCGCGCTTCGGCCTCGATCCAGTCCTGCGGGCCGGCGAGGTGGTAGATGCGCCGGTGGCCCAGGTCGATCAGGTGCCGGGTCGCCAGCCGCGCGCCCGCAATCTGGTCGACGGACAGGGCGTGGCCGTCTTGACGGCCCCCCGATTGCAGCGACACGTAGGGAACCGTGATCGACAGCTGCTCGAGAACGTCGAAGACCCGCACCTGGGGCGCGATCACGACCAGACCCTCGATCCCCTGGAGCATCAACTGCACCAGGGCCGCTTCGATCGACTCGTGGTCGTCGGCGGCCAGGTTGGCCGTGTTCACGTAGTAGCCGGCCTCCTGCGCCGCCTCCTGGATCGCGGCGATACTGCTGGCCGGACCGTACTCGGAACTCTGGGCGGTCAGGATGCCGATCGTGCGGGAACGGCCGCGGGACAGGGCCCGCGCGGCCCGGTTCGGCTGGTACTGCAGGTCTTCCATGACCTGCAGCACCTTCGCCCGGGTCGAGTCACGGAGACTGGGGTGGTTGTTGAGCACGCGTGACACAGTCTGGTGGGACACCCCGGCGAGACGTGCGACGTCTCTGATGCTGGGGGCGCGCACTTTGGGTGGCTTGCCTGTCACGTAACGACCTTGTTCACATGTGCACGGTCACAATTGTGATCGCACATCCAGTATGCACGTCCGGCGGGGTTTCAAGTGACTCCGATGTGACAGTCACATGGACCGCCGAGACGGGCCTGGCCCGCGGCAGCACAGGCAAAGCGGGTCAATGCCATCAGCGGCATGCAAGGCGATCAGGGATTCAGCAGCGAGCATGCAGACTCAAGAACAGACGGCCGCCAACGTTGCCGGCGGCCGCCAACAGCTGCCGGATCAGAGTGCGGCGAGGGCCCCGTCGATGTCGTCGATGAGGTCGGCGACGTCTTCGATACCGACGGAGAGACGGATGATGTTGTCCGCCACCTCCAGCTCGGTGCCGCGGACGGATGCGTGCGTCATCTCCGAGGGGTAGTTGACCAGCGACTCGACCCCGCCGAGGGATTCGGCCAGCTGGAAGAGGTGGGTGGACTCGGCGAACGTTCGGGCCGCGGCCGCGCCGCCCGCGAACGCGATCGACAGCATCCCGCCGAAGCCGCTCATCTGCTTCTTCGCCAGCTCGTGGCCGGGGTGGCCGGGCAGGCCCGGGTAGTAGACCCGGTCGATCGCCGGGTGAGCCTGCAGGTGTTCGGCGATGGCCTGGGCGTTGCTGCAGTGGCGGTCCATCCGCACCGAGAGGGTCTTGATTCCGCGCACGGTGAGCCAGGCATCCATCGGGGCCGACACCGGGCCGGCGGCGAACTGCAGGAACTGCGCTTTCTCGGCGAGCTCGTCGTCGTTGATGATCAGGGCGCCGCCGAGCACGTCGGAGTGGCCGCCGAGGTACTTGGTGGTCGAGTGCACGACGACGTCGGCGCCGAAGGCCAACGGATGCTGCAGCGCGGGCGAGGCGAACGTGTTGTCCACGATCACGGTCACGCCGTAGCGGTGCCCGATCTCGGCCAGCGCGGTGATGTCGCTGATCTTCATCAGCGGGTTGCTGGGCGTCTCCACCCAGAGGATCTTCGTCTCGCCCGGAATGATGGCCTCTTCGACGGCGGCGAGGTCGCTCATCTCCACGGTCGAATGGAGGATGCCCCAGGCGCCGTGCACCCGGTTGATCAGGCGGTGGGTGCCGCCGTAGACGTCGTTGCCGAGCACGATGTGGTCGCCCGGAGCCAGGAGCGCGCGCAGGATGGTGTCCTCCGCGGCGAGCCCGCTGGCGAAGGACAGTCCGTGCTTGCCGCCCTCGAGCGCGGCCAGCAGGGTCTCCAGCACGGTACGGGTCGGGTTGCCGCCGCGGCTGTATTCGTAGCCGCCCCGAAGGTGCCCGATGCTCTCCTGCACATACGTGGAGGTCTGGTAGATGGGCGGGATCACGGCGCCGGTCGTCGGGTCGAATTCCTGCCCGGCATGGATGGCGATGGTGTCGAAGTTGGGGGTGCGAGCCATTGGGTCTTCCTTATTCATGCTGTTCGTTTGTCTGACTGTCATGTGTCTGACGGTTGTGTGCCTGTTTACACGCTCAGGTAGGTGAGCAGGTCGTGGCGGGTGATGACGCCCAGGGGCTTGCCGCCGTCGGTGACGAGCAGCGCATCGTGTCCGGTGAAGGCGGCCCGCGCGGTGGCGACCGGCTCGTTCACGCCGATCAGAGGCAGGGAGTCGGCCACGAACTCGCCCACGCGATCGGCCAGCTGCGCCTCGCCGGAGAAGACCAGCTCCATCAGGCGGCGTTCGTCGATCGCGCCGACGACCTCCCCCATCACGACGGGCGGTTTGGCGGTGAGGACCAGCACCCGGGACACACTGGACTCGGTCATCACGCCGATGGCGTCGCGCACGGTCGCGCTCGGGTGCACGTACACGAAGGGCGGCAGCGTGCCGGTCTTGGATTCGAGCAGGTCGGCGACCGTGTTCCCGGCCGGGGCGTTGGTGAAACCGTAGCTGCGCATCCAGCCGTCGTTGAAGATCTTGCCGAGGTAGCCGCGGCCGCCGTCGGGCAGAAGCACCACGATCGTGTCGTCCGCGCTGAGGGTCGTCGCCGCGCGGAGGGCGGCGACGACGGCCATGCCGCTCGATCCGCCGACCAGGATGCCCTCCTCGAGGGCAAGCCGACGGGTCATCGCGAACGACTCGGCGTCGGAGACGGCGATCACCTCGTGCACCACGGACGGGTCGTAGGCGGCGGGCCAGAAGTCCTCGCCCACACCCTCGACCAGGTACGGCCGGCCGGTGCCGCCGGAGTAGACCGAGCCCTCGGGGTCCGCGCCGATGATGCGCACGGTGTCGCCCGACACCTCGCGCAGGTAGCGGCCGGTGCCGGTGATGGTGCCGCCGGTTCCGACGCCCGCGACGAAGTGGGTCACCCGGCCGTCGGTGTCGCGCCAGATCTCTGGCCCGGTCGTCTCGTAGTGGCTGAGCGGCCCGTTCGGGTTCGCGTACTGGTTGGGCTTGAATGCGCCCGGGATCTCACGGGCCAGACGGTCCGAGACGCTGTAATAGGAGTCGGGGTGATCAGGGGCGACGGATGTCGGGGTCACCACGATCTCGGCGCCGTACGCCGTGAGCACGTTGCGCTTGTCCTCGCCTACCTTGTCGGGCAGCACGAACACGCACCGGTAGCCGCGCTGCTGGGCGACGAGCGCCAGCCCCACGCCGGTGTTGCCCGAGGTCGGCTCGACGATGGTGCCGCCGGGCAACAGGTGCCCCTCGCGCTCGGCGGCGTCGATGATGCGCGTCGCGATGCGGTCCTTCGACGAGCCGCCCGGGTTGAGGTACTCGAGCTTGACGAGCACGGTGGCGCTGACGCCGTCGGTCACCTGGTGCAGTTTGACCAGGGGGGTGTCGCCGATGAGGTCGAGGATGGTGTCGGCAATTTTCATGGAGTGTCCTTCGTCATGGTGTCGCGCCGTTTCTCACTCGCCGCGCGGCCAAGGCTGCACGCGCCGGCTGTGCGCAAATCTACGGAAACGCGAGGTCGTGTGGGATTACCGGGGTCGGCCAGCGACGATCACACCGCGGACACGACATCAAAACGAGCACGATCCCAACTCTAGCGAAGCGTGCTCGGGGTCACCAGATGCGGCCGCCGCGTGCCCGGCGCAGGCCGGACGCAGGACGGGCGCAGGCCAGGCGCCTCCGGGCACCAGGCCCACGCGGGCTGCGTAGAATCGCGATCATGATGAAAGCCTCCCGTGCCCGTTGATGATAGTTCGCCGGGCGACGTCGGTGCGCCCATCGTCGATGCGACGGATGCCCCGCGCTCGCCCCACGAACGGAGGCGCCTGGCCTGGAACCGTCGGTTCGGACTCGCCCTGGGCGTGCTCGGCGCCGTGGGCGTGAGCGCCCTGCTCGTCTCGTCGGTGCTCGCCCCCGCGAGCGCGCCGGGAGAGCCGGCCGGCACCACCGGAGCCGGAGCCACCGGAGTCGGTGGCACCGAGACGCCGGGCGCACCCTCGGGCGGCCCTTCCGGTGCCACGACCGAGGCGACCCCGATCGTCGGGCTGGAGACGTACTTCAATGAACCGAGCCACGTCACGACCTCCGTCACCTACCCGCAATCCCCGCCGACCGGCGGCCCGCACAGTCCCGTCTGGCTGGACTGCGGGGCCTACGACCGGGCCGTGCCGAAAGAGAACGCGGTGCACTCCCTCGAGCACGGCGCGGTCTGGGCCACCTACGACCCGGCCCTCGCCCCGGTCGACGTCGCGGCGCTTCGCGCCGCCCTGCCCGGCGACCACGTCATTGTGTCGCCCTACCCCGGGCTGGGCTCACCGATCGTGCTGACCACCTGGAATGTGCAGCTGCGGCTGGAATCGGCCGCCGACCCGCGCATCCCGGCCTTCGCCGCCGCCTACCTGAACGGTCCGACCGCCCCGGAGCCGGGCGAGTCCTGCTCCGGCGCCCTCGCCGCCCCCGGAAAGGTCGGCTAGCCGGCCGCGCTCTCCGCGGGGCGCACCTCTCCGCGGGGCGTATCTCTCCGCGGGAGGCCGACCCCTCCAAGCGCGGCGACACTCGCGGCGCACCTTCGGCACGCGGGCGCACGCTAGAACATGCGCCCGCGGCTCAAGGGTGCGCCGCGAGAACTGGAGAGGGGCGAGTGGCGAGGCGGGAGAGGCGAGAGAGGCGAGAGGGGCGAGTGGCGAGGCGAGAGAGGCGAGAGAGGCGAGGGGCGAGGCGGGCGACGGATGCCGCGGGCCACCCCGCGAGCGCGCCGGGAGAGCCGGCCGGCACCTACTCGGCGAGGAGCGGCGACGACGACGTGCTCTGCTCCGAGTACAGCCGGGCGTAGACGCCGTTCGCCGCAAGCAGCTCGGAGTGGGTGCCGCTCTCCACGATCCGGCCGGCGTCGACGACGAAGATCACGTCCGCGGCCACGATGGTCGAGAGCCGGTGCGCGATGGCGATGGTCGTGCGCCCGCGGGACGCGGTGTCGAGGGCCGCCTGCACGACCCGCTCCGAGATGGCGTCGAGGGCGCTGGTGGCCTCGTCGAGGATGAGCACTTCCGGGTTCTTGAGCAGCACGCGGGCGATCGCGATCCGCTGCTTCTCGCCGCCGGAGAGACGATAACCGCGCTCCCCCACGACGGTGGCGTACCCCTCGGGGAAGGACGCGATCGTGCCGTGGATGCTCGCGGACCGGGCCGCGGCCTCGAGTTCGGCATCCGTGGCATCCGGTTTCGCGTACCGCAGGTTCTCGGCGATGGTCGCGTGAAAGAGGTAGGTCTCCTGGCTGACGATGCCGATGTGGGAGACCAGGGACTCCTGGCGCAGGGCGCGTACGTCGACGCCGGAGAAGAGCACGCGGCCGGCCGACGCCTCGTAGAACCGGGGGATCAGGTAAGAGACGGTGGTCTTGCCGGCCCCGGACGGACCGACGAAGGCCGCGAACTGTCCCGGCTCGATCGCGAAGGATACGTGGTCGAGGGTGGGCCGCGAGTCCGGGGAAGAGTCCGGGTAGGCGAACGTGACGTTGTCGAATTCGACCCGGCCGACATCCGTGCCGCTCGTGGGCACCTCGGCGGCCTCCGCGGCGTCACTGATCGCCGGCTTCAGGTCGAGGTACTGGAAGATGCGGGCGAACAGGGCGCTCGAAGTCTGCAGGTCGAGGGTGACCCGCATCAGCCCCAGCAGCGGGAACAACAGCCGGGACTGCACGGTCGTGAACGCGACGATCGTGCCCGGGGTGATGTCGGTCGTGCCGCCGGCCATCAGCAGGCCCGCGAACAGGTAGACGATCGCGGGGATGCTGGAGAGGAAGATGCTGACCATCGCGAAGAACCACTGGCCGCTCATCTGCTGGCTGACCTGCAGCCTGACCTGGTTGTCGTTCTCGTCGGAGTACCGGCGGATCTCGGTCGGCTGACGGGTGAAGCTCTTGGAGAGCAGGATTCCGGACACGCTCAGCGTCTCCTGGGTGATGGCCGTCATGTCGGACAGCGATTCCTGCGTCTTCGCCGCGATCCGGGCGCGCACCTGGCCGACCCGGCGCTGCGCGATCACCAGGATGGGCATCAGGACGACGGCGACGATGGCCAGCTGCCAGCTCAGCAGGAGCATGGCCACCAGGGACGCGATCACGGTCACGACGTTGCCGAGCAGGCTCGAGATGGTGTTGGTGAGCACGCTCGCGACGCCGCCCACGTCATTCTGCAGCCGGGACTGGATGACGCCCGTCTTCGTCCGGGTGAAGAAGCTCAGCTCCATCGCCTGGAGGTGGGTGAACAGGCGCACCCGGAGCGAACCCATCACGGAGTTGCCGACGGTGGCGGTCAGCCAGGTCTGCCAGACACCGAGCAGCTGCGACCCCAGGTAGATGGCGATCATCAGGCCCACGAGCACGGCGAGCCGCCGCACATCGGGCGCGCCGCCGGGCGGGAAGAGCCCCTCGTCGAAGGCCCTCTGCACCAGCAGGGGCGGCACGACCGAGAGTCCGGCACTGATGAACACCAGCACCACGGTCACGATCAGCGCGGTGCGGTGCGGGGCGAACAGTCCGGCGATCCGGCCGAGCAGGTTCGGGATGCGCGGGGCCTCGGCATTCTCGGCCCGCTGTGCCACGGCGTCCCCACCGCTGACCCGGCCTCGTCGCCCGCCACCACCGCCGTGCATTCCACTCATGGCTTCACTCTAAACTCCCGGCGATCCCCGGCCGCCCCCGGTCGGCGGCTTCACAGTCCCGCCACACGACTGTGCCCGTTCCGGTCGACCGCGGCCGGCAGAACGGGCACAGTCGACCGGAACGGGCACGGTCGGTGATCAGGTGGGGCAGTCGGGCTACCCCTTGGTCGAGCCGGCCAGCAGGCCGCGCACGAAGTAACGCTGCAGGGAGAAGAAGACGAGCAGCGGAACCAGGATGGAGATGAACGCGCCGGCCGTGAGCAGGTGCCAGTCCTGACCCCGGGTGCCGGTGATCTCGGCCAGCAGCTTGGTCATCGGGGCGACCGCGCCGTCCGCGAAGATCAGCGCCACCAGCAGGTCGTTCCAGACCCAGAGGAACTGGAAGATGGCGAAGGATGCGATCGCCGGCATGGTCAGCGGCAGCACGATCCGGAAGAAGATCTGCCCGTGCCCCGCGCCGTCGACCCGCGCCGCTTCGATCACGTCGGCGGGGATCTCCGACACGAAGTTGTGCAGCAGGTAGATGGCCAGCGGCAGGGCGAACATGGTGTGCGCGATCCAGACCTGGGAATAGCCGCCGGCGTCGCTGATCGACGTGACCACGGGGATTCCGAAGATCGAGCCCTGCGAGAAGAACTTCAGCAGCGGCACGAGGGCCATCTGCAGCGGCACGATCTGCAGTGCGAACACGGCGATGAAGAGCACGTTCTTGCCGCGGAAGTCGATCCAGGCGAACGCGTAGGCCGCGAGGCTCGCGATGATCAGCGGCAGCAGCGTGGCCGGGAGGGTGATCGCGATCGAGTTGATGAACGCGCCCGCGAGGTTCAGCTGGCTGTTTCCGGCCTGGAGCACCTGAGAGTAGTTGTCGAGGGTGAGGCCCCAGTTCTGGAAGAGGGTCCACCAGCCGGTGGTGCGCACCTCCTGGGCCGGGCGGAACGACGAGACGAACAGCCCGAAGGTGGGGACGGTCCAGAGCACGGCGATCAGCAGGGCCGCGACCGTCGCACCGCGACTGGTCAGGCGCTTCTTGGTTCGCTTGGCCGGTGCCTCCAGGCGTTTCTCGCCCTGGCGGAGGTGGTTCCTGGTGGTCGGGTCCGGAACTTCAACAGGCAGTACGGCGCTCATCGGATTTCCCTCTGCTTCTGGATCTGGCGGGCGTTGTAGATGACGATCGGCAGCACCAGCAGGAACAGGATCACGGCGAAGGCGGCGGAGCGGCCCTGCTCGAAGTTCTTGAACTGCGTGTACATCTCGTTCGCGATGACGCTGGTGTCGTTGGCGCCTGCCGTCATGGTCCGCACGATGTCGAAGACCTTGAGGGAGGCGATGGAGATCGTGGTCAGCACCACGATCAGGGCGCTACGGATGCCGGGCACGGTGACGTTGGTGAACTTCTGCCACGGGTTGGTGCCGTCGAGTTCCGCGGCCTCCAGCTGCTCGGCCGGCACGCCCTTGATGGCGGCGGAGAGCACGACCATGGCGAATCCGGTCTGCACCCAGATCAGAACGATGATCAGGAAGACCGTGTTCCACGGTTCGTTGGCGAGGAAGTCGACCGGCTGGCCGCCGAACCAGACCACGACCTGGTTGAGCAGGCCGATCTGGTTCTGGCTGGCCGGGCGGGCCGTGTAGACGAAGCGCCAGATGATCGACGCCCCGACGAAGGAGATGGCCATGGGCATGAAGACCATGATCTTGAAGTACTTCTCACCGCGGCTCTTATCGATGAAGACCGCGTAGGCCAGTCCGGCGATCGTCGACACGAGCGGGGCTATGAGCACCCAGACGATCGTGTTGAGCACCGTGCGGATCGCCTCGGGCTGGGTGAACACCCAGATGAAGTTGTCGAATCCGATGAACGCTGTTCCGCGGGAGTTCATGAACGCCTGCACCGTGGTCTGGATGGTCGGGATGACCAGGCCGATGATGAGCAGCAGGATGGCGGGCGAGAGGAAGCCGAAGAGCTGGAAGAGATAGCCGGCGCCGGCCCGTGACCGGTAGTCGACGATGAAGAACACCCCGCCGAGGACGGCGGCGGCGGCGGTGGCCCACCAGTACGAACCGGCGGCCAGCAGGATGAGCATCGGTGCCAGCACACAGACGGCCAGCCGGATGACGGTGTACAGGGTGCCCTTGCGCGGGGCGATTTCGACGAAGAACAGGATCGCCCCCACCAGCGCGACGAACGCGAAGATGATGATCGGGACTTGCGCGAGGGCGGGCAAGCCAGCGAGCCAGGAAAGAAATGCTGACATAGGAAACCTCTCGAGTACGACTGTGGACTCACAGTGTTCGCTGGTGGCGCTGCGAAAACTTAACGCAACGGTACACCGGCACCCGAGCGCGGCCGCCCTTCTGTTGTGAAGGGCGGCCCGCCCTGTTCTGGTTGTTGGTGCAACTGCTGTAGTGCGACTGCTGTGGTGCGGGTGGTGCTAGCGAACGGCCGAGATTAGCTCGACGGCCAGCCGGCTTCGATGCTCGTGAGCACCTCGTCGGTCGGGGTTCCGTTGATCCAGTTGACCATGCCCTTCCAGAACGTTCCCGAGCCGACCGAGCCGGGCATCAGGTCCGAACCGTCGAAGCGGAAAGTGGTCTTCGGGTCCTGAAGGATCTTGATGGCTTCCTGCAGGATCGGGCTCTTCGCGTTGGCCGGGTCAAGACCCGAGTTGGCGCTGATGACCCCACCGAGGCTGACGCGGCTGTTCGCCCAGTCGGCGCTGGAGAGGTACTCCTGCACCTTCTGGGTGTCGGCGTCGTCCGCGAACGCGGCGACGATCTCGCCACCACCGGTCACGGCCTGGCTGCCGGCTTCTTCACCCGGGGTGATGAAGGCCCAGACGTCGCCGTCGGGTCCGACCTTGCCGCCGGCATCCGTGATGAAACCGTCGAAGAAGGATGCCTGGTGGTGCAGGGCGCAGGTTCCGTCGGCGAGCGGGGCTGCCACGTCACCGAACGGAGTGCTGTTGATGGAGCGGACGTCGCCGAATCCGGCGTTGACGTAGGCCGGGTTCTGCAGGATCTCGCCCACGGAGTCGAACGCCTTCTTGATGGCGGGATCCGTGAACGGGATCTCGTTCTTAATCCACTTGTCGTAGGTCTCCGGTCCGGCCTGGCGCAGGACCAGGTCCTCGACCCAGTCCGTTCCCGGCCAGCCGGTGGCGTCGCCGGAGCCGAAGCCCGCACACCACGGGGCGGCGCCGGTCTTCTCCTGGATCGTCTTCGTCACGGCGAGGAGGTCAGCCCAGGTCTTGGGAACCTCGACACCCCACTCCTTGAACTTGGCCGGCGAGTACCAGATGAAGCCCTTGACGCTGGCCATCAGCGGCGCGCCGTACAGGGTGTCCCCGACCGTGCCGTAAGCCTTCCAGTCCGCGGACCAGTACTTGTCGACGTTGGCCTCGACGGCCTTCGGGGCCGGCTTGAGGTAGTCACGGCTGGCGAGGTCCGCCATCAGGCCGGGCTGCGGGAAGATGGCGATGTCGGGAGCGTTGCCGCCCTGGGCCCGGATCGCGATCTGGGTTTCGAACTCTTTCGACGCTTCGTACTGAATGTCGATCTTGTTCTCTTTTTCCCAGCCGGCCCAGGACTCTTCGAGCAGTTTTGCCTCGGTGTCGCCGATGGTCCCGTAGACCGTGACGGTTCCGTCACCGGCTGCGCCCGCATCGGTCGTCGTGCTGCCGGGTCCGCCGGAACAGCCGGCCAGGGTCAGACCGGCGATCGCCGCAATGGCGATTGGTGCTGTGAAACGGCGGTGCAGGGATGACCGCATATTTCCTCCTCATTGAGTGTTGGCGGTGTTCGCGTGGTCTTGCCCAGGGACACCGGGGTGCTGCAGGTGCTGGAAACGGTCAGATAGGGAACCGGTTCCACACCATAAGTTACGGCACCGTTCGGAGAATCGCAAGAGCATTGGGGTTATGAAATGGCAAAGATCGGTCCGATGGGCCACGAAATAGCCCTGAACAGGCCAACAAGCGCCCAAACCCATTCAGCTCAGTTCGATCCCGAATGGAACCGGTTCCATACTGCCCGGGGAGGCGCTAGTCTGAAATCCGGGTCCAAGGACGGAGGCTGGAATGAGATCGATTGCGGATGTCGCGCGTCTCGCCGGCGTCGCCAAAGCCACCGCTTCCCGCGCCCTCAGCGGTCGCGGGTACGTGTCCGAGGAGACCCGGTCGAAGGTCGTCGCCGCGGCCAAGGAGATCGGCTACGTCGCCTCCCCCAACGCGGCCAGCCTGGTCACCGGGCGTACGAAGAGCATCGGCGTGATCATCCCCTTCATCAGTCGCTGGTTCTTCTCCGAGGTGCTCGAGAGCCTGGAACAGGCCCTCCTCGAAGAGGGCTACGACATGACCCTCTACAACCTGCCGGCCGCGTCGAAAGAACGCGACAGCGTCTTCGAGTACTTCCTCGCCCGCAAGCGATTCGACGGGGTGATCTCTGTCGGAGTCGCCCTCAGCGACGCCGAAGTCGACCTCCTGCACCGCCTCGGCCGCCCGCTGGTGGGCATCGGGGGCCCGATCCGTGGCGTGCACACCATCGCGATCGACGACGTGGCCTCGGCCCGGCTCGCCACCGAGCACCTGCTCAGCCTCGGCCACAAGGACATCCTCCACATCGGCGGCAGCGAGGCCGACGAGATGGACTTCAAGGTGCACAGCAACCGCCGCACCGGCTTCGCCTCGGCGATGAACGAGGCGGGTCTGTCCACCGAGGGCAGTTTCTACGCCTGCGAATTCACGCTGCCCGGCGGCTACGGCGTGGGGCTGGCCGTGCTCGGCGACCCCCGCACCCGGCCGACGGCGGTGTTCGCCGCCTCCGACGAGATCGCCATCGGCGTGATCGTCGCCGCCCGGGAACTGGGGATCCAGGTGCCCGCCGACCTGTCCGTGATCGGGATCGACGGGCATCCGTACGCCCAGATGTTCCGGCTGACCACCCTAGAACAGCATCCGCGGCGCCAGGCCCGGCTCGCCGTGGTGTCGCTCCTGGCCGAGCTGGAGAGCCCGACGGACACGGATGAGGCGAATCACCTGACCGTGCTGCCCGTGAACCTGGTCGTCCGTTCGAGCACCAGCGGGCCCCGGCAGCCGCTCGGCGCCTGAGCCGCCCCGCACCCGAGCCGCACCGCGCTCAGCTGTCGCCGGCGCCGATGGCCTCGGCTTCCTCCAGCCGGTCGACGACCCCGTTCGCCCGGTGCAGCTGCGCGCGCCCCAGCAGCAGGATGGCCACGGCCACCAGTACGGCGGCCGCGGCCGCGAAGAACGGCGCCGCCGGCCCGAACGCGGCGGCGAGCAGCGTCGCGGCGGGCGGCGCGAGGGCCCCGCCGAGGAACCGCACGCCGGAATAGGCGGACGACGCGACCGCTCGCATCAGGTCCGTGGCCTCCATCACGCACTCGGTCAGCACCGTGTTCAGCACGCCGAGCAGCAGCCCGCCGACGATGACGCAGACGACCAGGCCGGCCGCCGAGCCGCTCACCAGGGCCGCGGCGACCAGGTCGAGCGCCAGCAGCGGCAGCACGGCCGCCAGCACATGGGTGCGCTTCATCCGTCTGGTCAGCAGCGGCGCCACCCAGACGGAGGTGACCGCGAGGGAGACCCCCCAGCCGAAGAAGACCAGGCCGAGGGTGATCGCGCTGCCGAGGCCCAGCGGCACGAGCGCGAACGGGGTGTACGCCAGCAGCACGAAGAAGCCGATGTTGTAGAAGAACGCGGCCGCGGCGAGGACACCCAGTGCGGGCCGGGCCAGCGCCCGGAACGGAGCCGAGAGCCGGATCGGGACCGGTGCGGGGGCATCCGTCTTCAACATCACCACGATCGCCGCGAAGCCGACGGCCATCAGCGAGGCGCTGCCGAAGAACGGCCCGCGCCAGCTGAGGCTGCCGAGCAGGCCGCCGATCAGCGGGCCGATCGCGATGCCGAGCCCGAGCGCGGCCTCGTAGAGGATGATGGCCGAGGACGTCCCGCCCGAGGCTGCGCCGACGATCGTGGCCAGCGCGGTGGAGATGAAGAGGGCGTTGCCGAGACCCCAGCCCGCCCGGAAGCCGATCACCGCCTCGACGCTCTGGGACATCCCGGAGGCCAGCGCGAACGCGACGATCAGGGCCAGGCCGATCAGCAGGGTGCGTTTGGCGCCGATCCGGCTCGAGATCCAGCTGGTGAAGAACATGGCGACGCCGGTGACCACGAGGTAGCTGGTGAAGAGCATCTCGGTCTCGGTCGGGGTGGCCTCGAGGTCGCGGGTGATGGCCGGCAGGATCGGGTCGACCAGGCCGATGCCCATGAAGGCGATCACGCAGGCGAAGGCCACCGCCCAGACCGCGGTCGGCTGGTGCAGGATGCTGGCGGCCGGTGACCGCGTGGACTGCTGGGACTGCGGCGCGGTGCTCGCGGCCCGGCTCACAGCGCGACCGCCGCGTCGCCCGGTTCGGCCGGTGGGGCCGGTTCGCCGGCATCCACGCGTTCCCGCAGGATGGCGATCGCGCGTTCGAGGACCTCGACGTCGGCGGCGGGCAGGTCGCTGAACAGCGGCAGCAGGGCGGTGGCCAGCTCGGTACGCCAGGCCGCGAGGGCGGCCTCGCCGGAGGCGGTGACCCGGGTGCGGGCCGCCCGGGCGTCGAGCGGATCGGCCAGGCGCTCGGCCCAGCCGCGCTCGGCCAGGTGGCTGACGAGCTTCGTGGCGGTGGGCTGGGAGACGCGGCTGCGCACGGCCAGCTCGCCGAGGCGGATCGGTCCGGTCTGGCGCAGCACGCTCAGCGTCCGCCAGACGGCCGGGGATTCGGTGCCGTTCGCGGCCTGGGCGGCCAGGCGGGTGACCCGGTGGTTGACCGTGATCAGGTCGCCGAGCAGATCGAGGAGTGTCGTGGACATCCGTCAACTATACATAGCTTGGCTATATATAAATCGCGGCTGCGGGGTTAACGACGAACGGGCGCCGCATCCAGTGGATGCGACGCCCGTCAGAGCGCAATCGGCTCGCGCCGATCATTCCTCCGCGTGAGCGAAGAGCGAGAGCCCCGTGAGGGGCGCCTGCTACTTGAGGACTGCGGTGGCGCCGGCAGCTTCGAGAGCAGCCTTGCCCTTTTCAGCGGCCTCCTTGGAGACGCCTTCGAGGACGGCCTTCGGCGCGCCATCGACGACGGCCTTGGCCTCGCCGAGGCCCAGGCTGGTGAGCTCGCGCACAACCTTGATGACCTGGATCTTCTTGTCGCCGACAGCCTCGAGGATGACGTCGAAAGCGGACTGCTCTTCGACCTCTTCAGCGGGTGCAGCAGGACCAGCAGCGCCGGCAACGGCGACCGGAGCAGCAGCGGTGACCTCGAAGGTCTCCTCGAACGCCTTGACGAACTCGGAGAGCTCGATGAGGGTCAGGCCCTTGAACTGTTCGAGCAATTCTTCGGTGGAAAGCTTTGCCATGATTTTTCTCCCTATAGTTTCTTAGTTACTCACCGCGATGCCAGGCCGATGCCTAGTTCGCGGACTCCTGCTTCTCACGCAGCGCCTCGATGGTGCGAACAGCCTTCGACAGCGGTGCGTTGAACAGATATGCGGCTCCGAACAGCGAGGCCTTGAATGCGCCGGCCAGCTTGGCCAGCAGCACTTCGCGGGACTCGAGGTCGGCGAGCTTGCCTACCTCTGCGGCGGTGAGCGGGTTACCGTCGAAGTAACCACCCTTCACTACCAGGAGAGGGTTTGCCTTGGTAAAGGCACGCAGGGTCTTCGCAACGGCGACAGGGTCTCCGTGAACGAATGCGATTGCGGACGGACCGACAAGCTCGTCGTCAAACGACGTGATGCCGGCGTTGTTGGCCGCAATCTTGGTCAGCGTGTTCTTCACCACGGCGTACGTGGCGTCCGCACTGATGGAAACGCGCAGCGTCTTGAGCTGCGCAACAGTGAGACCGCGGTACTCGGTGAGCAGAACGGCGGTCGAGCTCTGGAATTTCTCCGTAAGCTCGGCGACCGTTGCTTCCTTGTTCGCCATGGCGCTCCTCTTGGTTTCATGTGCCGGTAGCCCGGGGAGCAGACATGAAAAAAGCTCCGACGCAGGCGCCGGAGCTGGGAACGCATTCTCGAGGAATGCAGTCTGACTTCGAATCCTGCGCGGGCCGTTCACGTGAATGAACCTTCGATTGCCTGTGCATTTCTGCACAGAGCAATAACCGGCGGTCTTTGGCTTTTCCCTACGTTACGGGATGCCGCGGGCCGGCGCAAATCCGGATCCGTCTGGTTGCTGCGTGGCTGGGGCGCCCGGTCACCCGCTCTGAACCAATTCGACGGAGATTTTGCCCGAAACTGCCGGTTTCGGGCTCAAACCCGCTTTCTAGAGCAAAATCTCCGTCGAATTAGTTCGGGCGGGGGTGGTCGGGGCGGTTTGCGGGCGGCGCGGGATGCGGAGGCTGCGGGCGGGCGCGGGCTGCGGGCGGGCGCGGACTGCGGGCGGGCGCGGACTGCGGGCGCGAGCAACGCAACGGATGCCGCAGCAGCGGGTCGTTCGGTGGCGCCGGGTCCGGGCATCCGTTTGCCACGCTCCTGAACCAATTCGACGGAGATTTTGCCCGAAACTGCCGGTTTCGGGCTCAAACCCGCTTTCTAGAGCAAAATCTCCGTCGAATTCGCACGGAGCCGGGGGCGGTTGAGGGGCGAGTGAGGGGCAGGTCAGGTGAGGGGCAGGGCCACGCGGAAGCGGGTGAAGCCGGGGCGGCTCTCGACCGAGACGTCGCCGTGGTGCGCGGCCACGACGGCCTGGGCGATGGCCAGACCGAGGCCGGTGCTGCCGGTGCCGCGGAAGCGGGAGCTGTCGCCGCGGGCGAAACGCTCGAACAGGGTGGACCGGAGGTTCTCGGGGATGCCGGGGCCGTCATCCGTCACCGTCACGACCGCACGGTCGTCTGCCACCGAGAGAGCCACTTCGACCGTGGTTTCGGGCGGCGTGTGGATGCGGGCGTTGGCCAGCAGGTTCGCGAAGACCTGGTGCAGCCGGGCGGCATCGCCGGCGATCTGCACCGGTTCGTCCGGCAGGTCCAGGTTCAGCACCCGGTCCCGTCCGGCGGCGTGCGCGTCGCTGACGACGTCCACGAGCAGGCTGGTCAGGTCGACCGGGCCGTGCTCGAGCTCCCGGCCCTCGTCGAGCCGGGCCAGGAGGAGCAGGTCCTCGACCAGGCCGGTCATCCGCACGGACTCGGACTCGATCCGGTCCAGGGCGTGCACGGTATCCGCCGGCAGCTCCTGGCCGGAGCGCCGGGTCAGTTCCGCGTAGCCCCGGATCGAGGCGAGCGGGGTGCGCAACTCGTGGCTGGCGTCGGCGACGAACTGGCGCACCTTTCGCTCACTGGCCTGCCGGGTCTCCAGCGCGACGTCGACGTGGTCGAGCATGCGGTTCAGGGCCGCCCCCACCTGACCGACCTCCGTGCGCGGGTCGGTGTCGGCGGCGGGCACCCGCTCGACCAGGGAGACCTCGCCGTGATCCAGCGGCAGCTCGGACACGCGCGTGGCCGTCTGGGTCACGCGGGCCAGCGGCCGCAGGGCCAGCCGCACGATCAGGGTGGCCAGAACGGCGACGATGAGGATGCCGACCAGGGACACCACCGCGACGATGATGCCCAGCTGGGCGACCGTGTTCTGCACTCCGGCCAGGGGCAGGCCGACCAGGTAGAGGGTGCCGTTGCGGTTCGTGTCCGCCCGGATCCGGTAGCTGCCGGCGTCACCGCCGAGGTCGACCGTGACGGCGGTTTTCTCCTGCATCTGATCGGCCAGGAGCTTGACCTGCCCGGCGGTAAGCGCGATGATCGCGCCGCTCTCCTCCTCGGTGTACCCGGCCGTGATGGTCGAGCCGTCGAAGACCAGCGCGAGGGTGCCGGACTGCTGGGCCGGGCCGCTCAAAATCATTTCCGCCGTCGGCGTGAACGCGGGGGCCTCGTCGTCCGAATCCCGGCGGCCGTCGATGACCACGCCGGAGCGCTCGGAGGCTGAACGCAGCTGCTGGTCGAGCCCGTCGATCAGGGACGCGCGCAGAATGGCGACACTGACCAGGCCGATGGCGATGCTGACCAGCGTGAGGAGGCCGACGACCGCGAGCACGAGCCGGCGGCGGAGCGTCCAGGGCGCGCGGGATCGCCGCGCCCTCGTGCTCGTCATCACGCTGTCTTCAGCATGTAGCCGGCACCGCGCACGGTGTGGATCATCGGCTCACGCCCGGCATCGACCTTCTTGCGCAGATAGGAGATATAGATCTCGACGACGGAGGATTTTCCGCCGAAGTCGTAGCTCCAGACCCGGTCCAGGATCTGCGCCTTACTCAGCACCCGCCGGGGATTGCGCATCAGGAAACGCAGCAATTCGAACTCCGTGGCCGTGAGTTCGATCGCGTCTCCCCCGCGGGACACCTCGTAGCTGTCCTCATCGAGGGTGAGGTCGCCGACCGAGATCCGGGGGTCGTTGGAGTCCGCCACGGCGAGGGTGGAACGGCGGATGAGTCCGCGGAGCCGGGCCACCACCTCCTCCAGGCTGAACGGCTTGGTGACGTAGTCGTCGCCGCCGGCCGTCAGGCCCTTGAGCCGGTCGTCGAGGGAGTCCTTGGCGGTGAGGAAGAGGACGGGGGTTTCGTTGCCGTCCGCGCGGACCCGCTGCAGCACCTGCAGCCCGTCGATGTCGGGCAGCATGATGTCGAGCACGATCGCATCCGGCCTGAATTCCCGGGCGATCGTGAGAGCCTGGCGCCCCTCGGCGGCGGTGCGCACCTCCCAGCCCTCGTAGCGGAGCGCCATCGAGAGCAGATCCGTGAGCGTGGGCTCGTCGTCGACCACCAGGACCCGGATCGGGCTGCCATCCGCTTTGTGGAGGCGCGGTCCACGAACCGCCCGATCATTCTCACGAGTGCTCATATTCTCAGTATTCGGAGTTTTCTATGAGAAACCTATGTGCGCCCTCTGGTGCCGCTGTGAAAAGAGTGATCGCGCCCCTCTCAGCGTTTTCACAGGATGGCGATACCCCCGGAATAGACCGCCTCCCTAGCTTCAGACCGGGAGGCCGGACGGCCCCCGGAACTGGAGACTCATGTTTGTCACTTACCTGCGGTGGGAGCTTGCGGGCCGCCGCAAGCAGACCGCGATCGTCGCGATCGGCATGGCGCTGGCCATCGCCCTGGTCATCATCGTGAACGCGGTGTCCAGCGGCGTGCAACTCGCCCAGGCGACCGTGCTCGGCTCGGTCTACGGCGTGGGCACGGACATCACGGTCAACCTAACCCCGACGGCCCCCGCCGAAGGGGATGCCGCCGGCGGGCCACAGAAGTTCGACTTCGGGGCCGCGGACGGCACGACCGCCGACGGAACGACATCCGTCAGCCAGGCCAGGCTCAGCGCCGGCTGGGGCACCTTCACCTTCGACCAGGCCGCGCTCGGCACGGTCAGCGCGGTCGACAACGTCTCCGCCGCTGCCGCGACCCTGTCCCTCAACAACACGACCTTCAACGGGGCCCTGCCCGGCTCCCAGACGCAGGGCACCCCGCCGGCTGGCGGCGCCACTCCGCCCGACGGCGGTCCGGACGGCGCCGGCGGCAGCTCCTTCAATGTCGACTCCTTTTCCGTGCTGGGTCTGGACCCGGCCGATGAGGCCGTCGGCCCGCTCTCCGCGGTCACCCTCACCGACGGTCGCTCCCTGACCAGCACGGATGCCGGCGCGAACGTCACCGTCCTCGACTCCAGCTACGCCACGACCGCGTCCCTGGCCACGGGTGACACCGTCAGCATCGCCGGCACCGACTTCACCGTCGTCGGCCTCGTCACCGCCGCCACCGCCGACGCCGACACCGCCGCGAACGTCTACATCCCGCTGGACGTGGCCCAGACCCTCTCCGGCCTGACCGGGCAGATCTCGACCGTCTACGTGCAGGCGGCCTCGTCGACGGACATCGCCCAGGTGCAGGCCGACATCGAGAAGGCGCTCCCCGCCGCCACGGTCGACACCCAGGCCGACCTCGCATCCAGCGTCTCCGGGTCGCTCGCCAGCGCCTCCGACCTGGTGAAGAACCTCGGTCTGTGGCTGTCGCTGATCGTGCTGGCGGCGGCGGCGTTCCTGATCGCCATCCTGTCCACCATCTCCGGCGTCACCCGGCGCACCCGTGAATTCGGCACGCTCAAGGCCATCGGCTGGTCCAACGGCAAGATCGTGCGCCAGGTCGCGGACGAATCGCTCGTGCAGGGCCCGCTCGGCGGTGCCGCGGGCATCGCCATCGGTCTGCTCGGCATCCTCGTGATCAACCTGGTCGCCCCGACCCTGACCGCGGGAGCCACCAGCGTGGCCGCGGCCGGT
The DNA here is from genome assembly GCF_004403545.1 of Cryobacterium sp. TmT2-59. Taxonomy (NCBI): domain Bacteria; kingdom Bacillati; phylum Actinomycetota; class Actinomycetes; order Micrococcales; family Microbacteriaceae; genus Cryobacterium; species Cryobacterium sp. TmT2-59. The sequence continues at coordinate 50,365 of NZ_SOGM01000042.1, forward strand.
CCCGGCGCCGGCTTCGGTGCCGGTGGACCCGGCGGGGCCGGGCCCGGCTTCGGCGGCGCAGCCCAGGCGGCCGCCACCTCCGACATCGTGCTGAGCGCTCCGGTGACGGCCTCGGTCATCCTGCTGGCGGTCGGCCTGGCCGTTCTGGGCGGGCTGCTGGCCGGCGTGATCGGCGGCTGGCGCGCGTCCCGGCTCCGCCCAGCGGAGGCCCTCCGCAGCATCGCCTGACCACTGCCCGCTTCCGGCTGCGACCGCGGCATCACCTCCGACATCCGCATCAGAATCCCGTCACTTTTTCTTCAGAAGGAACACCACATGTATGAACTATCGAACGTCACCAAGACCTACGAGCAGGGCAAGCGCACGGTGACCGCGCTCAGCGACGTCACCCTGTCGATCCCGGACGGCCAGATGGTGGCCATCCAGGGGCCGACCGGCGGCGGCAAGTCCACCCTGCTGCAGATGCGGGGGGCCCTGGACCGGCCCACCGAGGGAACCATCGAACTCGGTGAGGCGAACCTGTCGAAACTCGGCGACGGCAAGCTCGGGCGGATCCGGGCGAGGGAGATCAGCTTCGTCTTTCAGAGCTTCAACCTGATCCCCACCCTCAGCGCGCAGGATAACGTGGAGACCGCCCTCGCGCTGCTCGCGGTGAGGAGCACGCTCCGGAAGGAGCGGGCGGCCGCTGCGCTCGCATCCGTGGGCCTCGGCGACCGGCTCGGCCACCTCCCCACGGAGCTCTCCGGCCGCCAGCGGCAGAGGGTGGCGATCGCCCGGGCCCTGGTCAAGGAGCCGACCGTGCTCCTGGCCGACGAACCCACCGGCAACCTCGACGAGGAAACCCGCGACGAGATCATGGACCTGCTCGAGGGCCTCTGGCAGGCGCAGGGCCTGACCCTGATCGTGGTCACCCACGACACGGCCGTGGCCCGGCGGGCGCGGCGCCGCCTACTGATCAAGAAGGGCGTGTTGACCGAGGGGGCGTAGCGCGCGGGCCGGGCCGGCCTGTGGCGGCCCGGGTTCGGGTTCGCGGGAGCGAGCAGGCAGAATGGAGACGTGACGGATCAGATGCTCTCCCTGTTCGACGAGGAGCAGCATCCGTCACCTCCCGGCGCCCTGCCGGCCCTCCCTCTGACGCTTCCGCCGGCGTTCCCCCCGGCCGTCGCGCCGCACCTGCGGCGGATCGTCGCCGATTCCACCGACCGGGTGGCGTGGCTGCGGGCCCGCGCGCAGGGCATCACGGCCACGGATGTCGCCAAGCTCGCCACCCCGAAATCCCTGCCGAACGCCGTCTACGACAAAGTCAACGGCAGCAGCTTCAGCGGCAACACGTTCACCGACCACGGCCGCGCCCGGGAACCGGAGATCGCGGCCTGGGTGCAGGAGCGCTACGGCATCGAGCCCAGCACTGCCCTCTTCCATGCGGCAGACCACAGGCGGCACCTGGCCACCCCCGACGGGGTCGGCACCGGATCGGGCACCGGTGCGGGCGGCCTCGAACTGGCCGAAATCAAGACGACGAGCAAGGCGTGGCGCAGCATCCCGCGCTCGTATTTGCGCCAGGTCTGGTGGCAGCAGTACGTGCTGGGCGCCGAGCGCACCCTGCTCGTCTGGGAGCAGCACAAGGATTTCGTGCCGATGAACCCGGAGCCCGAGTGCAAGTGGATCGAGCGGGACGAAGAACAGATCGCGATCCTGGTCGGCTACGCGAACGACCTGATCGCACTGCTCAACCAGCAGGCCACGCGGAACCAATAGCCACCGCCGGACGACAGGCCGGGAGAGCCGCCTGGTCGGGGGGGAAACAGGCGGCTCTCCAGCGCCGCTGTCGCGGCCGTGAAGGAACGGAATCGATCGTGCCGCTTCGGGTGCGGCGCGATTCACTCCTGACAAGTGAGTGGCGGCGAGCTGCCTGAGCAGTCCGGGCCGGTCCCCCTTTGTGAGGACAGACTACGTCCACGGGCACCCGGGAATCCAGTCCTCGCAGCCACTGCACAGGGTTCTGCCCACCCCCAGAGAGAGGCACACCCGCCAGGCCACCGAGGTGGGCACGCCGAGGGAGAATGGACAGATGGAATACGCCACGATTCTGCCACCGACCATGCACGCCCTCGTGATCGACCGGCCCGGCGAGGCCGGCGAGCTTCACCTGGCCGAGGTTCCCGCGCCGATCGCCGTGCTCGATGAGCTGATCGTGCGGGTGATCGCCGCCGGAATCAACCCGATCGACGCGAAGACCCGGGCCGGAAAGGGCGTCTCCGCGGCCATCACCGGCTACCCGGCGGTGCTCGGCAACGACTTCAGCGGCATCGTGGTCAGCGCTCCCTACGAACACTTCCCCCTGCAGCCGGGGGACGAGGTGTACGGCATGGCCCGGGTGCCCCGCACCACCGGCAGCTACGCCGAATACCTGCCCGTCTCGGCGCTGAGCGTCACCCGCAAGCCGGCACGGCTCAGTCATGCCGAGGCCGCCGCGGTGCCGGTCGCCGCGCTCACGGCGTGGGGAATGGTCGTGGAGCTGGCCGAGACCGTCCCCGGGCAACGGATGCTCATCCACGCCGGCAGCGGCGGGGTCGGCCACTTCGCCGTGCAGTTCGCCAAGGCCTTCGGCGCGCACGTGACCGCCACCGGGTCCACCCGTAACCTGGAGTTCCTGCGGGAGCTCGGCGCGGACGAGGTCATCGACTACACGACGACGCGTTTCGACGAGGTGGTCTCCGGCCTGGACTCCGTGATCGACCTCATCGGCAACGTGCACGACAACACGGGAACCCGGTCGCTATCCATGCTGCGGCCCGGCGGCATCCTGGTGAACGCGCCGACCGGGAGCTGGCCGACCATGGCCGCGGAGGCCGCGGCGGCCGGCATCCGGGCCACCGGTTACAAGGTCGCCGCCTCCGGCCGCACCCTGGACTTCATCACCGAACTCATCGACGACGGCATCGTGCGGGTGCACGTGGACCGGGTGTTCGACCTGGCCGACGGCGCCGCAGCGCACCGGCTGCTCGAGACCGGCCACACCCGCGGCAAGATCGTGCTGCGGGTCGCGGACGCCGCCGAGACGTCCGAGATGTCCGAGACGTCCGAGACGTCCGAGGCTTCCACCACTTCCGCACCCGCCGGGCCTCGCCCGTGAGCGGCGACGGCCCGTCCCTGGTCTGGTTCCGCGACGATCTGCGCCTCGCGGACAACCCCGCTCTGCAGGCCGCCCTCGAGCGCGGCGAGCCGATCGTGGCCGTGTACGTGCTGGACGAGGAGTCCGCCGGCGTGCGACCGCTCGGCGGCGCGGCCCGGTGGTGGCTTCACGGGAGCCTTCTCTCGCTGGCCGACTCGCTGGAACGCCTCGGCGGCCGGCTGACTCTGCGCCGGGGACCGGCCGAGCGCGTGATCGGCGAGCTGGCGGCATCCGTCGGCGCCGGCGCCGCGTTCTGGAACCGACGCTACGGCCGGGCCGAGCGCGAGGTGGACACCCGGATCAAGGCCGGCCTGCTGGCAGCCGGAACCGAGACCCGCAGCTTCGCGGGCTCGCTCCTGTTCGAACCGTGGACGATCCAGACCGGCCAGGGCGGGTCATACTCGGTCTTCACCCCGTTCTGGCGGGCTTGCACGGCCGGCCCGCCGCCCCGCGCGCCGTACCCCGCGCCGGAGGCGATCCCCGGACTCGCGGCCGACGTCCCCTCCGACGCCCTCGAGGACTGGGCGCTGCTGCCGACCCGGCCAGACTGGGCCGGCGGACTGAGGGAAGCCTGGCAGCCGGGCGAAGAGTCCGCGCACCGCCTGCTCGATACTTTTCTCCGGGACTCGCTCCCCCGCTACGGCGCCGAGCGCGACCAGCCGGCCCAGGCCGTTACCTCGCGCCTGTCGCCCCACCTCCGCTGGGGCGAGATCAGCCCATTCCAAATCTGGCATGCGACCGAATGGGCCCGGACCGGCCTGACCGGGAACGCCCAGTCCAGCGCGACGCGTTTTCTCACCGAGGTCGGCTGGCGCGAGTTCAGCTACCACGTGCTCTTCAACGCCCCCGACCTCGCGACCGAGAACCTGCGGCCCGAGTTCGACGCCTTCCCCTGGCCCTCGCTGGACGAGCGCGCGCTGGCGCGCTGGCAGCAGGGCCGCACCGGCATCCCCCTCGTCGACGCCGGGATGCGCGAACTGTGGCGCACCGGCAGCATGCACAACCGTGTGCGCATGGTGGCGGCGTCGTTCCTGATCAAGAACCTCCTGATCGACTGGCGCCTCGGCGAACAGTGGTTCTGGGACACCCTCGTCGACGCCGACGCGGCCAGCAACCCGTTCGGCTGGCAGTGGGTGGCCGGGTCGGGCGCCGACGCCGCACCCTATTTCCGGGTCTTCAACCCCGAGCTGCAGGCGAAGAAGTTCGATCCCCACGGGGAATACATCCGTCAGAACGTGCCCGAATACGGCACGGATGCCTACCCCGCCCCGATCGTCGACCTCGGTGAGACGAGGCGGGCGGCCCTCGCCGCCTACGAGCAGATCAAGGGGATGAAGGAGCAGGCGATCGCGGCCCGCGCGGCCGCCGGCGCCGAGGCCGAAACCGTCTAGAGCGCCCGCTCGAGCACGAAGTCGTCCTCGTACCGTCCGCCCACCAGGAAGCGTTTCTCGCCGACCGTGGCGAACCCGTTCTTCTGGTAGAACCGGATGGCCCGCGCGTTCTCCTGGTTGACGCCGAGCCAGCTGCCGGCCGCCCCGCGTGCCCGGGCCGCCTCCAGCGTCGCCGCCATCAGGGGCGCGGCCACCCCGCGGCCGTGCGTCTCGGCGCGCAGGTAGCACTTGCTCAGTTCCACGGTGGGACGGATGCCGATGGCCGCGCGCACGTCGGCGTCGGCCGGTTCCGCGAATACGAGCATCGTGTACCCCAGCATCACCCCGCCCTCCTCGGCCACGAGGATCAGGCGCTCGGGATCGGCCAGGTAGGCGTCGAAGTTGCCCTCCGCGAGCACGTCGCGCAGGAACGCGGCGATGGCCTCGGCCGTGGTGTGCGGCGGGCAGGCGAGCCCGAACGTGGCGGCGGCCAGCTCGGCCAGCACCGCGGCATCCGTCGCCGTCGCCGTGCGAATCTCGATCATCGTTCCACCCTATCGACGCCCCCACCGCACGTACTTCACGCGAGAGCGGGTGAATCGTCGGTCTGGCCAGGCCAAAACGACGATTCACCCGATCTCGCGGGAGGGCGATGCCTACAGGTAGCGGACGTACGCGCCGACGGTGAGGAAGGTCGGGAACTCGGGCTCGAGAGCGGATGCCCGGAACACCTCGAGGGCGTCGTCGAACCGGTCGCCCGGCGTGCGCTGCAGTCCCCCGAACACCTCGTCGACCTGCTCGGCGATCCAATCCTCGTCGATCCGGATCCCCTCGGCGGTGACCGAGTTCTCGTGCACCCACTGCCAGATCTGCGAGCGGGAGATCTCCGCGGTCGCGGCGTCCTCCATCAGGTTGTCGATGGCCGCAGCGCCCACGCCGCGCAGCCAGGACTCGATGTAGCGCAGTCCGATCGAGATGTTGCCGCGCACGCCGGCCGCGGTGATCTCGCCGCCGATGGACTCCACGTCGAGCAGTTCGGCCGCCGTGACGCGCACGTCGTCCCTGGTGCGGTCGAGCTGGTTCGGCTTGTTGCCGAGCACCCGGTCGAACTCGGCCTGCGCGGTCGTGATCAGGCCCGGGTGGGCCACCCAGGTACCGTCGAAGCCGTCGCCGGCCTCCCGCTTCTTGTCCTCGGCGACCTGGGAGAGGGCCCGGGCGGTGACCTCGGGGTCGCGACGGTTCGGGATGAACGCGCTCATGCCGCCGATGGCATACGCGCGACGTCGGTGACAGGTCGACACCAGCAGCTCGGTGTAGGCGCGCATGATCGGCACGGTCATCGTGATCTGCTTGCGGTCGGGGAACACGAAGCGGCGCCCGCGCGCGCGGAAGGTCTTGATGATGCTGAAGATGTAGTCCCAGCGGCCGGCGTTGAGCCCGGCGCAGTGGTCGCGCAGCTCGTAGAGGATCTCCTCCATCTCGAATGCCGCCTGGATCGTCTCGATCAGGACGGTCGCCCGGATGGTGCCGTAGTCGATGCCGAGACGGTCTTCGGAGTGGCTGAAGATGTCGTCCCAGAGGCGGGCCTCGAGGTGACTCTCCAGCTTCGGCAGGTAGAAGTACGGGCCGCTGCCGCCCTCGATCAGGCGCTTCGCGTTGTGGAAGAGGTAGAGCCCGAAGTCGACCAGGCTGCCCGACGCGTTCATCCGGCGGTTCGCGCGGTCGACGAAGGTCAGGTTCTTCTCGACCAGGTGCCAGCCGCGGGGACGCATCACGATCGTGGGCGTGGCGCCGGTGGCGTCACCCGTGACGGCGTACTTCTTGCCTTCCGGGGTTTCGAAGCTCAGCTGTCCGCGCACCTGGTCGAACAGCGTGATCTGGCCCTCGATCACGTTCGCCCAGGTGGGGCTGGTGGCGTCCTCCTGGTCGGCCAGCCACACCTTCGCGCCGGAGTTCAGCGCGTTGATGGCCATCTTGCGGTCGGTCGGTCCGGTGATCTCGACGCGGCGGTCGACCAGTCCCGGGCCCGCGCCGGCGACGTGCCAGCTCGGGTCGCGCCGGATGTGCGCGGTCTCGGTCAGGAATTCGGGGTCGCGCCCATTGGAGGCATCCACGCGCTTCCGCAGTCGAGTGGCCAGCAGGTCGTGCCGCGTGCCGGCGAACCGGTCGTGCAGGTCGCCCAGGAACTCGAGCGCTTCGGGGGTGAGGATCTCCTCGTACCGCGGCCCGAGATCGCCGGTGATCTCGAGGTGCGGCTGGATGGTGGCGAAGCTGCCGGTGTTCGTTCTCGTGCGGTCGGACGTCGCCGGGGCCGGGGTGTTCATGGGCTGATCTCCTTCAAGAGTGTTGGGCCGGGCCGCGCGCTCCCGGCCAATCGGCCGGGTGTGCGGGAATGAGCTGTGCCTGGGATCCACTCTGGGCCCGCCGACGGTGCAGCAGCCCGCCCTCGGTAACAGAAGAATTCCATTTCTTCTACCCCTGAGAAGTTTTCCGTGAGGTGTGTGACTATGGGGAAATGGTCATCGTCGATCCAGCCCTCCGTCCGTCCCTGTCCGCGGCCCCTGCCGAGGAGGAAGGGCTCGACGCCCTCACCCTGGGCCGGCGCATCCGGGAAGTGCGCACGTCGCGGCGGATGACGCTCGACGCCCTCGCGGCGGCGATCGACCGGGCCCCGTCCCAGGTCTCGATGATCGAGAACGGCAAGCGCGAACCGCGACTGTCGATGCTGCGCACCATTGCCGGAGCCCTCGGCACCACCGTCGACGACCTGTTGAAGACGGATGCCCCGTCCGAACGAGCCGCCCTCGAAATCGCCGTCGAGCGGGCCCAGCGGGGTCCCGTGTTCACCGCCCTCGGACTGCCGCATATCCGCGTTGGCCGGGGAACCAGCGACGAAACCCTGCAGACGCTGCTCAGCCTGCACGGCGAGATTCTGCGCCTGCACCGGGAACGGGCGGCGACCCCGGAAGAGGCCAGGCGGGCCAATGTGGAGCTGCGCGCCACCATGCGGGCCAAGGACAATTACTTCCCCGAGCTCGAGGCGCAGGCGCAGCGGCTGCTCGCCGCGGTGGGCCACACCGGCGGGCCGGTCTCCCACCAGGTCGTGGCCGACATGGCCACGCACCTCGGCTATTCGCTGCACTACGTCGGCGACCTGCCGAACTCGACCCGGTCGGTCACGGACAAGCGCAACCACCGCATCTACCTGCCGACGGAGCACTCCGCGTCCCGCGACTCGCGCTCGCCCATCCTGCAGGCGTTCGCCACCCTGCTCTGCGAACACGAAGAACCCGAAAACTATGCTGAATTTCTGGCCCAGCGGGTGGAGACCAACTACCTGACCGCGGCCATCCTGCTGCCGGAAAAAGACACCGTGAAACTGCTCACCGAGGCGAAGAACCTGCGCCGCATCTCGATGGAAGACCTGCGCGACGCGTTCGCGGTCTCCTACGAGACGGCCGCGCACCGGTTCACCAACCTCGCCACGGCCAGGCTGGACATCCCGGTGCACTTCATGAAGGTGCACGAGTCCGGCACCATGATCAAGGCGTACGAGAACGATTCGGTGCGCTTCCCCAGCGACGCGCTCGGCGCGGTTGAGGGCTCGACGGTCTGCCGCAACTGGACGGCTCGGACGGTCTTCCATGTGGCCGACCGGTTCAGCCCCTGGTACCAGTACACCGACACCCCGAGCGGGACCTTCTGGTGCACGTCCCGGATCGAGAAGGCCAAGGAGGGCGACTACTCGGTCAGCGTGGGCGTGCCGTTCACGCACGTGAAGTGGTTCCGCGGCCGCGAGACGAACAACCGGGCGGTGTCCCGCTGCCCCGACGAGTCCTGCTGCCGCCGCGCCCCCGACGAGCTGTCGGAGCGGTGGTCCGGCCAGTCGTGGCCGGCCGCGCGCACACCGACGAGCCTGCTGGCCGCGCTCCCCACCGGCACCTTCCCCGGCGTCGACCAGACCGAGGTGTTCCAGTTCCTGGAGGGGCACGCCCCGGCGAGCTGAGCGGCCGGCGCCGTCGCTGTCGCGGCGCAGGGTGTGGACGCAGGCGCAGGCTAGAACCCGCGCCCGCGTCCCGAGGGTGCGCCGCGAGGCCAGAGGACCCGGCCGGGCCCCGACTGGCATGATGTACGGGTAGCAGCGCCGCGACGAGCAGAGGACGAAACCGTGGGCACGACCATTTTCGAACGAGCCAGGCCCGCCGCATCCGTCATCGACGAGGCCCTCGCCCGCACCCGCCAGGCCCCGTTCTGGCTCGACGACGTTGCGCCGCAGACGAGCCGCCCGCGGCTCACGGCCGACCTGGACTGCGACCTGGCCATCGTCGGCGGCGGCTACCTGGGCCTCTGGACCGCGGTGCTCGCCAAACGGCAGGACCCGGGCGCGCGGGTGGTGCTGCTCGAGGCGCGCACGATCGGCTGGGCCGCCTCCGGGCGCAACGGCGGCTTCTGCGAGGCGAGCCTGACCCACGGGGAGGAGAACGGCCGGCGCCGCTGGCCGCGGGAGATCGACCGGCTGACCGAGCTGGGGCTGGAGAACCTCGACGAGATCGAGCGCGCGGTCGCCGAGCTCGGCCTGGACTGCGATTTCGAACGCACCGGGGCCATCGACCTGGCCGTCGAGAAGCACCAGGTCGACTGGCTCCGCGCGGAGCCCACGAACGATGACACCGTGTTTCTGGATGCCGCGGCGCTGCACGCCGAGGTCGACTCGCCCACCTACCTGGCCGGAGTGTGGCACAAGCGCACGAACGCCCTCGTTCACCCCGGCAAGCTGGCCACCGAGCTGGCCCGCGTGGCCACCGGGCTCGGAGTCGAGATCTTCGAGCACACCCCGGTCACGGGCCTCGACACGCAGGGGCTGTCCCCGGCGCAGGGCACCCGGCTGCGCACCGAGGCTGGTGTAGTGCGCGCGCGGAAGACCGCGCTGGCGACGAACGTCTTCCCGTCGCTGTTGGCGCGGAACCGTCTCGCCACGGTGCCCGTGTACGACTACGTGCTGATGAGCGAGCCGCTCAGCGCGGAACAGCTCGCCGCGATCAACTGGCAGAACCGGCAGGGGCTGAGCGACCTGGCCAACCAGTTCCACTACTACCGGCTGAGCGCGGACAACCGCATCCTGTTCGGCGGCTATGACGCCATCTACCACTTCGGCGCCCGGGTGCGCGGCGGCTACGAGAACCGGCCGGAGAGCTTCCGGCGCCTGGCCAGCCACTTCTTCACCACGTTCCCGCAGCTGGCCGGGCTGCGGTTCAGCCACCGCTGGGCCGGCGCCATCGACACCTCCACCCGGTTCTGCGCCTTCTTCGGAACGGCCCGCGCCGGCCGGATCAGCTACGCGGCCGGGTTCACCGGCCTCGGCGTGGGTGCCACCCATTTCGCGGCGAAGGTCATTCTCGACCAGCTCGCCGGCCGGCAGACCGAGCGCACGCAACTGGAGATGGTGCGCGGACGCGCCCTGCCGTTCCCGCCGGAACCGCTGGCCTCGATGGGCATCCAGACCACGCGCTGGTCGCTCGACCGCGCCGACCACAACGAGGGTCGCCGCAATCTCATCCTGAAGACGCTCGACGCGCTGGGCCTCGGCTTCGACTCCTAGCCCGCGCCGCGCATCCGTGGGTCGCCAGCCCCAGCGTCAGCTCGCCCTAACGAATTCGACGGAGATTTTGCCGAAAACCGGCCCCAGCAGTCCGGAAACGGGCTTTTAGCGCAAAATCTCCGTCGAATTGGTTCAGGGACGGGCGGGAGGACGGACCGACCGACGGCGCCTAGACCGCGGCGGGCTGCGGGTCGGGCAGGCGGTGCAGCGCGTCCACGAGGGGGGCGAGCTCCGGCTTCTGCTCCGCGGCGGCGAGCGCCGCGGCGAGGGTCTCGTCATAGACCGGGCGGGCCGAGCCCAGCAGGGTCTGGCTGGCATCCGTCAACTCGGTGTAGATGCCGCGCCGGTCGTCGGCACAGAGGATGCGGGTCAGCAGCCCCCGGTCTTCGAGCCGGTTCACCAGGCGGGTGGTGGCACTACTGCTGAGGGCGGCCGCTCCGGCGAGCTGCTGCATCCGCATGTGCCAGCCGTGCTGGCGGCTGAGGGCGTCCAGCACGGTGAATTCGACCACGGACAGCTCGGCGGCATCCTGCAGGGCCCGCTCGAGCTCGATCTCGATCAGCGCGTGCAGGGAGGCGAGCGTGCGCCAGCCCTGAGCGCGCACCTCGACGGCGTCGTCTTCGATGCCCATGGTGGCTCCAAACCGGTCGGGAAAAACAAGTAGTTGCTTGCGCCGATACCTAGCGTGTGCAAATATAAGTAACGCGCCTGCAACTAACAGCGTACGCAGCATATCCGCGTAAGTACAGTTCTCAAGGAGTTCCTCCCATACCCATTGGCCTTTTCGCCCTCGCCCTCGGAGGGTTCGGCATCGGACTCACCGAGTTCGTCATCATGGGCATCCTGCCCGACCTCGCCGCCGATTTCGGGATCAGCGAGGCCGCGGCCGGCTGGCTGATCTCCGGCTACGCCCTGAGCGTGGTCGTCGGCACCCTCGGTCTGACCGCCGCCGTGACCCGGCTGCCGCGCAAGAAGGTGCTGATCGCCCTGATGGTCCTGTTCATCCTCGGCAACCTGATCAGCGCACTCGCCCCGACCTACGCCCTGATGATGCTCGGCCGGGTGGTCGCCGCACTCTGCCACGGCGCGTTCTTCGGCATCGGCTCCGTGCTCGCCGCCGACATGGTGGCACCGACGAAGAAGTCCGGGGCGATCGCGATCATGTTCACCGGCCTGACCGTCGCCAACGTGCTCGGCGTGCCCTTCGGCACCCTGCTCGGCCAGAACCTCGGCTGGCGCGCCACGTTCTGGGCGATCACCCTGATCGGCGTGATCGCGCTGGTCGGAATCGCGACCCTCGTGCCGCAGATCGAGCACGCCACCGACCAGAACGGCGGTCTCCGCGGCGAGCTGAGAGCCTTCCGCTCCGGCCAGGTCTGGCTGTCCATCGCCGTCACGGTGCTCGGCTACGGGGGCATGTTCGGGGCGTTCACCTACATCGCGTTCACCCTGACCGAGGTCAGCGGCCTCGCGGCATCCACTGTGCCGTTCCTGTTGATACTCTTCGGCGTGGGTCTCTTCATCGGCAATATCGTCGGCGGCAAGGCGGCGGACCGTTCCGTCGACACGACCCTGATCGTGCTGCTGGCGGCCCTGACGGTGGTTCTCGTCTTCTTCGCGCTGACCGTCCGCAGCCAGGTCGCAACGATCGCATCGCTTCTGCTCCTCGGCGGGTTCGGCTTCGCCACGGTTCCCGGCCTGCAGATGCGCGTGATGAGCTACGCCAGCGCGGCGCCCACCCTGGCCTCCGGCGCCAACATCGCCGCCTTCAACCTCGGCAACACGCTCGGCGCCTGGCTCGGCGGCCTGACCATCACGATCGGGCTGGCTACACCTCGCCGATCTGGGCCGGGGCCGGCGTGACGGTGCTCGGCCTGGTCGTCATGGTCGCTGCGGCGCGCGGCGCCCGGCTGACCCGCCGCCGGGTGGCATCCGTCGCCCTGCCGGTGACGGCTCCCGTCGCGGCTCAGGTTGTGGACGCGGGCGCGCGGTAGAACCTGCGCCCGCGGCCGCAGGGTGCGCCGCGACATCCGTGGGTTCGAAACGACGGATGCCGGCGGCGCGCCTCAGGCCTCCCGGGTGATCTCCACCGTGACGAACAGTTCCGACCCGCTCGTCCCCGAGAACACGCCGCGCAGCGGGGGCACGTCGTTGTAATCGCGGCCCCGTCCGACGGCCACGTGCCGGTCGCCGATGTCGATCGAGTTGGTCGGGTCGTAGCCGCGCCAGTCGCCGCAGAACCACTCGACCCACGCGTGGGACTCGCCCCGGATGGTCTCGCCGATGCCGGCATCCGGCCGCGAGTGCAGGTAGCCGGACACGTACCGGGCGGGAATGCCCGCCGACCGCAGCGCTCCCAGCGCGATGTGGGTGATGTCCTGGCACACGCCGCGCTTGTCGCTCCACGATTCCCGGGCGGTGGAGTGCACGCCCGTGACGCCCTGCACGTACTGCATCTGGTCCCCGATGGCGGCGCAGATCTCCAGCGCGGCGTCGCAGGGGCTCGCGCGGCGGGCCACGATCTCGGCGGCCAGCGCAGCGACATCCTCCGGCGGGTCGGTCAGCCGGGTCTGCCGCGCGTGCTCCACCGTGATGGTGCTGCGCCGGCTCGCGGCCGCCAGTTCCGGCCAGCCCAGCGGATGCGCCAGGTGGGTGCGCGGCCGCACCTCCACCAGGCTGGTGGCCGTGAGCGTGAGCTCGGTGTACGGGGTGAGCACCTCGAAGCTCGACACCTGCGTGCCCCAGTAGTCGAGGTAGCCGTGGTTGCTCGACACCGGCGAGATCTCGAGCCCGGCGTACAGCACGAACTGGTCCGGCGAGCTGACCGGCAGCATCCTCGCCTCGTTGTAGGAGGCGCCCACCTCGCCCTGGTACCGGTAGCCGGTCACGTGCCGGATCCGCAGCCGGTTCACGACGCCTCCCCGGTCCAGGTCGGCACGGTGCTCGTGGGGAAATACCGGTCGCCGATGGCTTCCGAGGCGGCGCTGGTGGCCTCCTGCACGGCGTCCATCTGCGCGGACAGGTCGTTCAGGATATCCATGATCGGCCGATATTCCAGCTGGCTGCGGATCCGGCCCAGCTCCCGCTGCGCCTGGTCGGACACGCCGACGCGGTCCGTGCGGGTCTCCATGTCGCGCCGGCACTGCTCCGCCCGGGAGAGGGAGAACACGATCGAGCGGGGGGGAACAGTCGATCCAGCAGCAGGAACTCGGCCGCGTTCCGGGCCGAGGGCACCCCCCGGTAGGTGCGCAGGTAGGACTCGTACGCGCCGCAGGAGCGCAGGATCGTGGTCCACGAGGGCCCGCTGGCCTCGGTCAGCGACCGGGTGGCCAGCAGCCGGGCGGTCATGTCCGCCTGCTCGAGGCTGCGACCCAGGTTGAAGAACTGCCACGCCTCGTCCCGGCTGACCCCGGACTCCACGATGCCCACGGCGAGCACCGAGCGCTCGCGCACCCAGCCGAAGAAGTCGTGCGTCTTCTCGCCGGCGACCTTGCGGGGCATCCTTGCGCTGGTCGTATTCAGGCACTCCCACAGTTCCGTCGGCACGATCTCCCTGACCCGCCTGGCGTTCTCCCGGGCCGCGGTGACCGAATAGGCGATCGAGGCCGGATGAAGGCGGTCGACGGCCAGCGTGGCGAGCACGTCCTTGCGGGTCAGCAACCGGTCGGTCGGCGCGGCGCTCCCCATCAGATGCAGCAGGGACTGACAGGCGAGGTTCTCCTCGATCCACGGGTCTTCGAGCAACAGTTGGAGGTGCACGTCGAGGATGCGCGCCGTGCCGTCGCTGCGCTCGATGTAGCGTCCAATCCAGAACAGGCTTTCCGCGATGCGGCTCAACATTCTCACCCCTCTCTCTCCCCGGCCGGCGCGGTCGACGCCTGCTGCTGCTGTTGCTGCTGCTCGTTGTCGCCGACGGGCTTGTCCTGCGGCGAGTGGTCCACGGCGTGCGCGACCCCGGTCGAGCGCACGTTGGCGGCCTGGCCGGCGACCAGTCCCTGGATGGAGCGCCCGGGCCCCTCGGTGAAGGAATCCGGTTCCGTGCCGATCACCCAGGTGTCCTTGGACCCGCCGCCCTGGCTGGAGTTGACCACGAGCTCCCCCTCGGGCAGCGCGACCCGGGTGAGTCCGCCCGGCAGCACCCAGACATCCGTGCCGTCGTTCACGGCGAACGGTCGCAGGTCGGCGTGCCGCGGCCGCATGCCCGCGTCCACGAGGGTGGGGATGGTGGAGAGTTGCACGACCGGCTGCGCGATCCAGCCACGCGGGTCCTTCAGCAGCTGCGCCGGCAGGGTGTCCAGCTCGGCGGCGGATGCCGCGGGCCCGACCAGGAGCCCCTTGCCGCCCGACCCGTCGACGGGCTTGACCACGAGCTCGCCGAGCCGGTCCAGTACCTCCTCGAGGGCCAGCGGATCTTCGAGCCGCCAGGTGTCGACGTTGGGGATGACGGCGTCCTCGCCGAGGTAGTACCGGATCAGCTCGGGCAGGTAGGTGTAGACCAGCTTGTCGTCGGCGACCCCGTTGCCGACGGCGTTGGCGATGGTGACGTTGCCGAGCCGGGCGGCCATCAGGATGCCCGGCGACCCCAGTTGGGAATCGGCCCGGAACTGCGGCGGGTCCAGGAATTCGTCGTCGACGCGACGGTAGATCACGTCGACCCGGGTGGGCCCGGCGGTGGTGCGCATCCAGACCCGGCCGCCGGAGCAGAACAGGTCCCGCCCCTCGACGAGCTCGACTCCCATCAGCCGGGCCAGCAGGGTGTGCTCGAAGTAGGCGGAGTTGAAGACGCCCGGGGTGAGCACGACCACGTTGGGGTCGTCGATCCCCGCCGGGGCCGAGGCGCGGAGGGCCTGAAGCAGCTTGTTCGGGTAGTCCCCGACCGGGCGCACGCGCATCGAGGCGAACAGCTCCGGCAGGGTCTGGGCCATCACGCGGCGGTTGGAGATGACGTAGCTCACCCCGCTGGGCACCCGCACGTTGTCCTCGAGCACTCGCCAGGCTCCCCGCTCGTCCCGGATCAGGTCGATCCCCGACACCTGGATGCGCACGTTGTTCGCCGAGACGATGCCGGCCGCCTGCCGATGGAAGTGACTCGACGAACTGATCAGACCGGCCGGGATGACGCCGTCATGCACCGCGGCCTGGGGTCCGTAGATGTCCGCGAGGAACGCCTCGAGTGCCCGCACCCGCTGTTTGATCCCGGATTCGACCGTGACCCACTCCTGCTGCTCGATCACGCGCGGCACCGCGTCCAGCGGGAACGGCCGCTCCTCCCCCGCGAAGTCGAACGTGACCCCCTGGGCGAGATAGCTGCTCGCCAGGGCATCCGTGCGGCCCCGGAGCTCTTTCTGCGTCATTTTCGCCAGGGCCGCATACACGTCCTTATAGGCCGTGCGCGCCTCCACCGGCGTGAGCGAGGTGAGGTCGGGGAACATTTCGTCCCAGGCGCTCGGCGCGCCGTTTTTCAATCGAAGGGATGCGGTCGTGCCGTAGCCCGTGAACAGGTCAACCATTCCGGGAGCGTAGCGGGGTGGTATTGCCGGGATATTTCAGCGAAATGACGGCCAGGTTGTATGCAAAACTCCCCATTTCGGGACACAAATGGGCAGAAGCCGGGGTTCACACAGGCGATTCACCCCCGGCATTGCATACAGTGAAACCATTCAGAGCGGAGGGTGGGCAACGTGAAGGCATTCCTTCCCACCGGCGACGCCTTCGGGGATGCGTTCGGGGATGCGTTCGGGGATGCGTTCGGGGATGCGTTCGGGTCGTTTCCCGACGCGGGTTCACCCGCCGAGGGCGACGAGCCGGTGCCCTCCGACGGATTCCGCGCCACCGCCCTGGTCGACGTGCGCGGACTCCAGATCGTTCGGGGCCCCCGAACGGATGCCTCGATCCTCGCCACCGGGATCTCGCTGTCGCTGGCGCACGGGGAGGTCCTCGGGCTGGTCGGCGACGTCGGTTCCGGTGCCACCGAGATCGCCAGGGCCATCGCGGGACGGCTGTCCGCTCCGGACCGGATCGTCGCCGGCTCCATCCTGTTGGACGGCACAGAACTGGTGGGTATCAAGGGCCGGGCCCTCGAACGACTCCGCGGAACCACGATGGCCCTGGTCCCCGCGGACGCGACGACCCGGCTCGCGCCGCACCGCGCCATCGGGCGGCAGCTCACCCGCCCGCTCCGGCGCACCCTGGGCCTGTCCCGGGCGGCCGCCACCCGGCGAATGCTGGAAAACCTCGACCGGGCGAGAGTCGAGGACCCCCGGCACGCATCGACCCTCCTCCCCGGGCAGCTCCCCCGGCTCACCCTGCACCGGGTGCTGATCGCCGACGCCGTCGCGTGCGGGCCGGGCCTCCTGATCGTCGACGACCGGGGAGCCGCGCCAGGCACGGCGGCGGACGCGGCCGGGCAGGCGGCGGAGGACGCGGCCGCAGACGCAACCATCGCCGCGCTCTACCGCGGCCTCCGGCAGGAGCGCGCACTGGCCATGATCGTCGTGTCCCGCAACCTGGGAGACGCCGTGGCCGGCTGCGACCGGGTGGCCGTGCTCGACGCAGGACGGATCGTCGAACAGGGGTCGAGGGCCGAGATCGTCAGCGCGCCGCAGCATCCGCGCACCCGCCAGCTGCTCGCCACCGCGCGCGCCCACCCCGCCTGCCCCCCTGGTCTCTGCCCCCCCTGCCCCCCTGATCCTCCTGCCCCTCCTGCCCCTCCTGATCCTCGGCGAGAAATCCGCCGAGCCGTGAGAAGCGACCCTTAAAAACGCCGGAAAGGGGGCGGAACTCACGGCTCGGCGGGCACTTCTCCGGCCGGAAGGGGAGGCCGGGTACGGGAAGGGCGGCTACGGGAAGGGCGGCTACGCGTCGGCGGGCAACGCGTCGGCGGGCAACGCCGAGACCGCGTTCCGCGCGGCGAGAATGTGCGAACGCATCGCCACCTCGGCCCAGACCACGTCGCCCGAGCGCAAGGCGGTCAGGATGTCGCGGTGCTGGTGATTGCTGCCGGCCCGGAACGCGGCGCCGTCGCGGCGGAAGAAGTGGCTCATCATCGGCACCCGGCCGACGGATGCCGTCAGGCCGACGAGCTGTTTGCTGCGGGAGGCGGCCACGATGATCCGGTGGAATTCGGCGTTCAACTCGCCGAGCCGGTCGATGCCCGGGTCGTCGGTCCTCCGCACGAACTCCTCCATCAGCCCGATCAGCGCACCGAGCCGGTCGAGGTCGCCGGGTTCGATCCGCGCGGCGGCGAGCCCGGCCGCGCGGCTCTCGAGGGCGGCGCGGAGAAAATACGTCTCGCGGACCTGTTCGGCCGTCCATGGGATGACCGTCGCGCCGCGATTGGGGATGAACTCGACCAGGCCGGCCTCGTCGAGCCGGCGCAGCGCCTCCCGGATCGGCGTGCGGCTGAGGCCGAGCTCCTGGGCGAGGGCGGTCTCCCGCAGGGTCGCGTTGGCGGGCAGTTCACCCGAGAGGATGCGCGCGCGCAGGTTCGCGTACGCGGCCTGCCACCCGGTCACCGTCATTTCGGCCTCCCCCCGCCACACTTCGATCCGTGTGCCACTATCGCACATCCGCCGCTAGGAGAACGCGTTCAGGTCGGTCAGGGCCCGTCCGATCACCAGCTGGTGGATCTCGTCGGTCCCCTCATAGGTGCGCACGGACTCCAGATTGGCGAGGTGCCGCATCACGGGGAACTCGCTCGTGATGCCGTCGCCGCCCAGAATGGCCCGGGCGCTCTGCGCGATCCGGATCGCTTCCCGCACGCTGTTGAGCTTGCCGACGCTGATCTGGGCCGGGGTGAGTGTGCCCTGCTCCTTGAGCCGCCCCAGGTGCAGCGCGAGCAGCACCCCCTTCTCGTACTCGACCAGCATGTCGGCGAGTTTGGCCTGGATCAGCTGGGTGGCCCCGATCGGCTTGCCGAACACCTCGCGGGTCTCCGAGCGCAGGATGGCGGCGTCGAGGCAGCTGCGGGCGGCGCCCATCGCGCCCCAGACGATGCCAAACCGCGCCTCGTTCAGGCAGCCGAACGGCCCGGACAGTCCGGCCGCGTCCGGCAACAGGGCGTCCGCCGGCACCCGCACGGCGTCGAGGCGCAGATCGCACTGAACGGATGCGCGCATGGAGAGCTTGTTCTCGATCGGAGTCGCCGTGAAGCCCGGGGTGTGGGTCGGCACCAGGAAGCCGCGCACGCCGGCATCCGTCTGAGCCCAGACCACCGCGACGTCGGCGAGGCTCGCGAGCCCGATCCACCGTTTGGAACCCTCGATCAGCCAGCCGGCCCCGTCCCGGGTCGCGGTGGTCGTCATCGCGGCGGGGTCGCTGCCGCCGCCGGCCTCGGTCAGAGCGAAGCAGCCGATCAGCTCGCCGGCGGCCAGGCCGGGCAGCCACCGCTGCTTCTGCTCCTCCGAGCCGTACTGGTGGATGGCCGACATGGCCAGCGAGCCCTGCACCGAGACGAACGTGCGCCAGCCGCTGTCGGCGGCCTCCAGTTCGAGGCAGACCAGCCCGTAGCTCACCGCCCCGGCGCCGGCACAGCCGTAGCCGGTCAGGTGCATGCCGAGGAAGCCGGCCGCGCCGAGTTCGGCGACGAACTCCCGGCGGAAATGCTTGTTCTCGAAGTCTTCCTCGATGGTGGGCAGGATGCGGTTGGTCGCGAAGGCCCGCGCCTTGCGGGCCCAGGCGATCTCCTCCGCGCTGAGCAGGGCGTCGAGGTCGAACACGGCGTCGACCAGGGGGCTGTGAACGAGGGCTGTGGGGCGGCCTGAGGCGGGCACGAGAATCCTTCACGGATCGACGGAACACGGACGAAATCGAGCCACTCGCCACCGGCGATGGTAGCCGTGAGTCGATCCTATAGCGCATGATTGGCCCCGTCACCTGCCCGTCCGGTCGGCTAGATTGGGTCAATGGAGGCTCAGTTGCGACCCGGCGCGCGGGAAGCGATCTTCGCGCAGCTCATTGACGCCGGCCGGTCCGAACAGGTCGCCCGGCGCCTCACCGATGCCATCATCCTCGGCGTGCTCACCCCCGGCGAACGGCTGCCGAGCGAACAGGAACTGGCGCGGCGTTTCGGGGTGGCCCTGATCACCGTGCGGGAGGGCCTCGTCCTCCTGCGCGACGCCGGCCTGGTTGAGACCCGGCGCGGCCGCGAGGGCGGCAGCTTCGTGATCCAGACGGATGCCCCGCACAGCGCCCTGCTGCAGGCTCGCCTCCGCGGCCTGGCCCAGGTGGAGTTGTCCGATCTGGCTGTGTACTTCTCCACGATCATCGAGGGCTGCGCCGAGCGTGCGGCCCTTCGCGCCTCCCCCGTCGACTCGGAGCGGCTCCGGGCCTGGCTGGCCGACAGCGCCGGCGGCGGGACCGCGGGAGCCCGCGCCACCGCGGGTGGTTTCTACCTCGAACTCGCGGTGCTCAGCCAGTCCCCCCGGCTCGTGCGGGAGCACATCAGGCTGCAGGCCGAATTCGGCCCCCTGCTGCTCCTGGCCCTCGGCGATGCCGGGATCCGCAGCCGCGTGGCCCGGGTGAATGGTGAGATCGCCGAGGCCATCGCCGGCGCCGACGGTCCGGCCGCCCGTGCGCTGGTCGCCGGCCAGGTGCAGGACCTGGCCGTGTGGCTGTTGACCGCCAAGGCGAGAATCGAACGGGGAGGGCAGCTCTATGACCCCGCCTGAGACAACCCCGCCTGAGACGTCGGTACCTGAGACGTCGGTGCCTGAGACGTCGGTGCCTGAGACGTCGGTGCCTGAGACGTCGGTGCCAGACCTGACCGACGCCGCGCAGCTCAGCCTCGCCTCCTGCGCGGCAGAGGTCGGTGAGATCTTCGCCCGCGCCTTCCGCACCCTCGAGGGCTGGCGCGACGCGATCGTCGCCGCGGGACCGGTTCGCGCGGCCGAACTGGACGCCCTCGTCGAAGCTCTCGTCGTACCGGCGCTGCGAGCCGAACCTCCGGCGCCGGGCGGCGTGCCCGAGTCCCTCCTGATCGGGGCGGGTTTCATCGCGGCGCCGCAGTACGTGACCGGGCGCGACGCCCACTTCGCGTGGTGGCTCGGGCCTCTGGCCGGCACCCCGCTGCTCGGCACCACGAGCGGGCCGAGCCGACTGGACCTCGCAGCCCGGGTGAACACCGAGTTCCTGCGCGACTTCCGGGAACTGGAGTGGTACCAGGTGCCGGAATCGACCAACCACACCCACGTGACCGGGCCATACGTCGACCACCTGTGCACGTTCGACTACGTGATCACGCTGACCATGCCGGTGCGGGTGGACCGGGACATGGTCGGGGTCGTCGGAGCCGACGTCTTCGTGAAGAGCCTCGAACAGGTGCTTCTGCCGCACTTCCTCGCCCTGGCGAGCCCGGTGCTGTTGATCAACGAGGCCGGCCGCGTGGTGGTGTCGACCGAGCCCTCGCTGCCGGCCGGGGACATCCTGCCGAACCCGCGGCATCCGCTCGGCGACTACGACCGGATGCCGTGCCCCGGCACCCCGTTCCTGATCGCCACCCGCACGAGGAACGCCACAATTTAAAGATTGTATTCCGGATGTTTTGAGGTATCGTCGCCGTAAGGTGCCCATCGGCCCCCGAGCGACGCCGACGTCACCGACGCTGAAGTCACGACCGACTCCGCTCCTCCACGCCCTCGAAAGGCCAGCGAATGACCATCCGCGAACTGCGCAACTTCGTCAACGGACAGTACGTCGAGTCCGGCGCGAGCGAACAGCTCGACATCATCAATCCCGCCACCGAAGAGGTGTACGCCCGCACCCCGGTCTCCACCGAGACGGATGTCGCGGACGCCTACGGCGCGGCGGCGACCGCCTTCACGACCTGGGGCGAGACCACCCCGGGCGAACGCCAGCTGGCCCTGCTCAGGTTCGCCGACGCCCTCGAGGCCCGCACGGAGGAACTCGCCGACGTCGAGAGCGAGAACACCGGCAAGCCGCGGGCGGGGATCGTCGGCGACGAGATTGAGGTCATGATCGACCAGGTGCGCTTCTTCGCCGGCGCCGCGCGCGTGCTCGAGGGCAAGTCCGCCGGCGAGTACCTGAAGGACCACACCTCGATGGTGCGCCGCGAACCGATCGGCGTGATCGGCCAGGTCACCCCGTGGAACTACCCGATGATGATGGCGATCTGGAAGATCGCGCCGGCCCTCGCCGCCGGCAACGCCGTCGTGCTCAAGCCGTCGGACTCGACCCCCGTGTCGACCCTGCTGCTGGCCGAAATCGCCTCCGAGTTCCTGCCCGCCGGAACGTTCAACGTCGTGACCGGCAACCGGGACACCGGGCGCGCCCTGGTCACGAACCGCATGCCGCAGATGGTGTCGATCACCGGCTCGGTGCGCGCCGGCATGGAGGTCGCGGGCGCCGCGGCCCTCGACGTCAAGCGGGTGCACCTGGAACTCGGCGGCAAGGCCCCGGTGATCGTGTTCAACGACGCGGACATCCAGGCGGCGATCGAGGGCATCACCGCCGCCGGGTTCTACAACGCCGGCCAGGACTGCACCGCCGCCACCCGCCTGCTCGTGCAGGAAGGCATCCATGACGAATTCGTGGCCGCCCTCGCCGCCTACGCCCGGGAGAACGCCCGCACCGGCGGACCCCGGGAAGACGGCGTGCTCTACGGTGCCCTCTCCAGCGCCGAGCACCTCGCCCGGATCGAGGGCGTCGTCGACAGCCTGCCCGACCACGCGAACGTGGCGCTCGGCGGCCACCGCCAGGGCTCGGTCGGCTACTTCCACGAGGCCACGATCATCACCGACCTGCGCCAGGGTGACGACGCGGTGCAGAACGAGTTCTTCGGCCCGGTGATGACGGTGCAGAAGTTCACCGACGAGGCGCAGGCGCTGGCCTGGGCCAACGATGTGCAGTACGGCCTGGCGTCATCCGTCTGGACCCGGGACCACGGCACCGCGATGCGCATGGCCAAGCGCCTCGATTTCGGCTGCGTCTGGATCAACACGCACATCCCGCTCGTCGCCGAAATGCCGCACGGCGGTTTCAAGCACTCCGGCTACGGCAAGGACCTCTCCCTGTACGGCCTCGAGGACTACACCCGGATCAAGCACGTGATGAGCTACATCGGCTGACCTCGGCCTGACCCGCCTCGCACGACCCCCTCCCCTGTTCCCGTTCCGGTCGAGAGTGCCCGTTCTGCCGGTCACTCTCGACCGGAACGGCCACTCTCACCGGCAACACGCCGCGGAAGACAAACATCCGGTTCCGCACCTTTGCGGTCTGCGGTCCACTATGTTGAAGCACACACACAATGAGGTGTCCGCGGCTAGGGGGTGTGGCCGCACGTCCCTCGGGCATGATCGGAAAGGTCCCAATGTCATCCAACGCATCTCCACAGAAGAAGGGGCTCGGCGACAGCGAGCACCTCAAGGCCCTCGGCTACGACGACTCGTTTCATCGGTCCATGTCGCTCTGGGCCAACCTCGCCCTCGGCTTCACCTATCTGTCCCCCCTCGTCGGCGTCTACTCACTCTTCGCGCTGGCTCTCAGCACGGGCGGGCCGCCCTCGATCTTCTGGCTCGTGATCGTGGGAACCGGCCAGCTGCTGGTGGCCCTCGTCTTCGGCGAAGTGGTGTCCCAATACCCGATCGCCGGCGGAATCTACCCCTGGACCCGGCGACTCTGGGGCAAGCGGTACGCCTGGATGGCCGCGTGGGTCTACGTCTGGGCCATGCTCGTCACCATCACCGCAGTCGCGGAGTTCGGCAGCGGCTTCCTCGCCAGCCTGATCAACGCGCCCGTCACCAAGGAGGTCACCCTCGGCCTCTCGGTGCTGTTCCTCGTGGTGGCGTTCGCGTTCAACTTCTCGGGCACGAAGATGCTGTCCCGGGTCGCCCGGATCGGCCTCGCCGCCGAGCTGATCGGCGTAATTGGCCTCGGCCTGTACCTGCTCATCTTCCAGCGCAAGCAGGAGTTCAGCATCTTCTTCGACACGATGGGCGTCCAGGGCAACGACAGCTACGCCGCCGCCTTCCTCGGTGCGGCCCTCGCCGGCCTGTTCCTGTTCTACGGATTCGAGGCCTGCGGTGACGTTGCCGAGGAGGTGCCGGACCCCGCCAGGGGAATCCCCCGGGCCATGATCCTCACGATCCTGATCGGCGGAGTGTCCGCCCTCTTCTCGTTCGGCGGCTACGTGATGGCGGCGCCAGACCTCCAGGCCGTGGTCAACGGCACCGACATCGACCCGATTCCAGCGATCCTCGAGGCGACCCTCGGCACCGTCGGCGCCAAGCTCTTCCTCATCGTCGCCCTGACGGCATTCCTCTCCTGCGTGCTCAGCCTGCAGGCCGCGGCGAGCCGGCTGATGTTCGCCTTCGCCCGGGACGGGATGATCCCCGGCCACGCTTGGCTGGGCAAGGTGTCACCGCGCACCACCGTCCCGGTCAACGCGTTGATCGTGGCCTGCACGATCCCGCTGTTGCTCTGCCTGCTGATCTATGTGGGCGGCAGCACGCTGCTCACCCAGATCACCGCGTTCGCCGTGATCGGCATCTACGTCGCCTTCCAGATGGTGGTGCTCGCGGCCCTGCGGCAGAGGTTCAAGGGCTGGCGCCCCGCCGGGCCGTTCAACCTCGGACCGGTGGGCTTCGTCGTCAACGTCGTCGCACTGCTCTACGGGATCTTCGCCATGGTCCTGCTGGCCCGGCCGGGTTCGACCGGCGTCTTCCTCGACGACTGGATCGTGCTGATCGGCCTGGCCGTGGTGATGGGCAGCGGGCTGCTCTACCTGTTCATCGCCAAACCGCACAGCGCCTCGCACCAGCCGGAGGGCGATGCGATCGCAGTGGCCGCCATGCTCCGGGCACACCCGCAGAACGCCCACCGGAAGGACGCGCGTCCGACGACGTCGACGCAGTAGGCATCCGTTAACGACCGAAGGGCCCGTCTCGCGACGGGCCCTTCGTGCTGCGGCTGAAGCCGCGGTGGAACTGGCTAGATGCTGTTCACATCGAGCGGGATGCCGGGGCCGAACGTGGTCGACACGGCGCCCTTCATGATGTAGCGGCCCTTGGAAGAGCTCGGCTTGAGGCGGACGATCTCCTCGAGAGCGGCGCTGATGTTCTCGTTCAGCTGCTCAGCGGTGAAGGACGCCTTGCCGACGACGAACTGCACGTTGGCGTGCTTGTCGACGCGGAACGCGATCTTTCCACCCTTGATGTCGGACACGGCGCGCGCGACGTCAGGCGTCACGGTTCCGGTCTTCGGGTTCGGCATGAGACCACGCGGGCCGAGGACCTTACCCAGGCGACCGACCTTACCCATGAGCTCCGGGGTCGAGACGGCGGAGTCGAACGAGGTGTAGCCGGCGGCCACCTTCTCGATCAGCTCGTCGCCACCGACCTCGTCGGCGCCGGCAGCGATGGCTGCCTCGGCGGCCGGGCCGGTTGCGAAGACGATGACGCGGGCGGTGCGTCCGGTGCCGTGAGGAAGAATCACGGTACCGCGAACCATCTGGTCAGCCTTGCGGGGGTCAACGCCGAGCTTGAGGGCAACCTCAACGGTGGAGTTGAAGTTCGCGGAGCCGGTCTCGCGAGCCAGGGTGACTGCCTCGGTCGGGGTGTAGAGCTTGTCTGCGTCGATCTTCTCGGCCGCGGCCCGGTAGGCCTTTGACTTCTGTGCCATTTGAATCTCCTGTAAAACGAGTTGAGAGTGTGGTGCGAGCCTGGCTGGCTCTTCCACGTACTGCTGTGGCGGGATGCCGGTGGGTGTCGCTTAGGCCTCGACCGTGATACCCATGGAACGGGCGGTTCCGGCGATGATCTTCGCTGCTGCGTCGATGTCGTTGGCGTTGAGGTCAACCATCTTGGTCTCGGCGATTTCGCGGACCTGGGCCTTGGTGAGCTTCGCGACCTTGACGGTGTGCGGGGTGCCACTGCCCTTGGCGACGCCGGCCGCCTTCTTGATGAGCTCCGCTGCGGGCGGGGTCTTCAGGATGAAAGTGAATGAACGGTCGTCGTAGACGGTGATTTCCACCGGGATGACGTTGCCGCGCTGGGATTCCGTCTGAGCGTTGTACGCCTTGCAGAACTCCATGATGTTGACGCCGTGCTGGCCCAGTGCCGGCCCGATGGGCGGTGCGGGGTTGGCGGCGCCGGCCTTGATCTGAAGCTTGATCAGACCAGTTACCTTCTTCTTCGGTGCCATTGTTCTTCCTTACTTTGTGATGACGAGCAGCCAGGGGCCGCTCTCCCGGTAGCCCGGACGGGCCCCGGTGAATGTGAAGTATTTAGAGCTTGGTGACCTGGTCGAAGCTGAGCTCGACCGGGGTCTCGCGCTCGAAGAGGGACACCAGCACGATGAGCTTGCCGCTCTCCGCCTTGATCTCGCTGATCGATCCGGGCAGGCCCGCGAACGAGCCTTCCTTGATCGTGATGGTTTCGCCGATCTCGTAGTCGATCTCGGCCGGGAGGGCACGGGTCGGAACCTTGCCGCCGTGTCCGGCGCCGGTCTTGGCGGTGGGGACATCCTGGATCTCGACGAGGCTCTTCAGCATGCCGAAGGCTTCCTCGAAACGCAGCGGCGTCGGGTTGTGCGCGTTGCCGACGAATCCGGTGACGCCCGGCGTGTGACGCACCACGGACCAGCTGTCTTCGTTGAGGTCCATCCGCACGAGCACGTAGCCGGGGATACGGACGCGGGTGACCATCTTGCGCTGGCCGTTCTTGATCTCGACGACGTCTTCCATCGGAACCTCGACCTGGTAGATGAAATCTTCCATGGCCATCGACTGCTTGCGGTTCTCGATGTTCGACTTCACGCGGCGTTCGAAGCCGGCGTAGGAGTGGATGACGAACCACTTGCCCGGCTGGAAACGCAGTTCCTTGCGGAACTCTTCGTAGGGGTCTTCGGGGGTCTCGTCCTCGACGGGCGCGGCCTCTGCCTCTGCCTCTGCCTCTGCCTCTGCCGCGGCGTCGAGGTTCTCTTCGTCTTCGACGGCTTCGACGGAGGCCTCGGCCTCATCGGCGGAATCGATGTCGAGGGCGTCGTCGACGATCGCGTCGGCTTTGGGGTCCACCGACTCGGCGAGAGCATCCAGAGCGGCGTCGAGGTTGTCTTCGACTCCGACGTTCGGGTCGAACACGTGCAGGGCGACCTGCTCGGCGGCCTCTACCGACTCTTCTTCTTCGGCGAGGGTGTTGCCCTCCTGCGCTTCGTCCTCGTTGGAGGACTGCTCGGCAGCAGTGGCCCAGTCGACATCGTCGTGATTCGTCTCAGTCACTAAATCTCAATCCTTATCAATTGTCTGGGCACGAAAGCGTGACCCGTTCAGCGTTGCCATGAATCTGTGCGGTGACCGTGGGGTCACGGCGGCCTTAGCCGCCTGGCGTTCCGAACACGTAGGTCACGACGAGCGCGAACACCCAGTCGAGGCCGGAAACCAGGGCCATCATGATCGTCACGAATACCAGCACGACGCCCGTGTAGCTCAGAAGTTCCTTGCGAGTCGGCGTGACGACCTTGCGGAGTTCCGCCATGACCTGCTGGATGAACAGGGAGATCCGAGCGAAAGGGCTGCGCTTGGAATCGCGCGCCAATTTCGCGTTTGCGACGATTTCCTCACTGGGTTCGTCGACAACTTTTCGGGCCACCAGATACACCTTTCATGGGCCGACGGAATGCCACCGACTTGCAGGGCGGACAGGACTCGAACCTGCAACCTGCGGTTTTGGAGACCGCTGCTCTACCAATTGAGCCACCACCCTATGGAGCAAATCCAGATTACCTTGTTGCGCGCATCCGTGGAAACTGACCAAAAATAGGCGCAAGAAAGCATGGCGGAATTCAACTACCTCGATCAAGTCTAGGTCACTCGGCGGCCACTGTAAAGCCGAGGCCCCGCCCGGGGCCCACCCGCGGCCCTCGGAGCGCGGAATTGGCCGGGTTCGGCCCTTCGCCGGATCGGGGCGGCCCCGTATGCTCGAAGCGTGGCTCACGAACTCAAGCGAATCTCTACTCGAATCGGCTCCATTGCGGAGTCGGCGACCCTCAAGGTCGACGGCAAGGCCAAGGCGCTGCAGGCGGCCGGCCGGCCGGTGATCAGCTTCGCCGCGGGCGAACCGGACTTCCCGACCCCCGCGCACATCGTCGAGGCGGCCGCGGCGGCCGTGCTCGACCCGAAGAACTACCGGTACACCCCCGCGGCCGGGCTGCCGGACCTGCGCGAGGCGATCGCGGCCAAGACCCTCCGGGACAGCGGCCTGCAGGTCTCGCCCAGCCAGGTGGTCGTCACCAACGGCGGCAAGCAGGCCGTCTATCAGGCCTTCGCCACCCTGCTCGATCCGGGCGACGAGGTCATCGTGCCCACTCCCTACTGGACCACCTATCCGGAATCCATCCGGCTGGCCGGCGGCGTGCAGGTCGATGTCTTCGCGGGCAGCGACCAGAACTACCTCGTCACCGTCGAGCAGCTCGAGGCCGCCCGCACCCCGCGCACCAAGGTGCTCCTGTTCGTGTCACCGTCCAACCCCACCGGAGCCGTCTACTCCCCGGAGCAGACGAAGGCCATCGGCGACTGGGCCGAGGAACACGGCCTCTGGATCATCAGCGACGAGATCTACCAGAACCTCACCTATGACGGCGTGCGCGCCGTGTCGATCGTGGAGGCGGTTCCCGCGCTGGCGGACCGCACCATCCTGGTCAACGGCGTGGCCAAGACCTATGCCATGACCGGCTGGCGGCTCGGCTGGATGGTGGGCCCGCAGGACGCCATGAAGGCGGCGGCCAACCTGCAGTCGCACCTGTCCTCGAACGTCTCGAACATCTCCCAGCGCGCCGGGATCGCCGCCCTCACCGGGCCGCAGGATGCCGCGATCGCGATGCGGGAGGCCTTCGACCGCCGCCGCAAGGTCATCGTCGCCGAGCTGAACAAGATCCCCGGCATGGTCACGCCGACGCCGCAGGGCGCGTTCTACGTCTACCCCGACGTCTCCGGCCTGCTCGGTCGCACCTGGGGCGGCGTCACCCCGACGACGTCGCTGGAGCTCGCCGACCTCATTCTCGACCAGGTCGAGGTGGCCGCCGTGCCCGGAGAGGCCTTCGGCCCCAGCGGCTACCTGCGCTTCTCCTATGCGCTGAGCGACGCGGCCCTGCTCGAGGGCGTTCAGCGCCTGCAGCGCCTCTTCGCGTAGCGCGCCGCGGGCACCCTCCGTTCGCGCGTGCGCTCAAATGACCGCCATCGGTGAAACGATGACGGTCATTTGAGCGCACGCGGCGGCGATCCAGGGTCGCTATGAGGCGCTAGGCGAGGAACCCGGAATCCGTTCGTGCGCAGTGCTTCCTGTGGGCGGCGCGGCATGGGACCCTATCTCCATGGAACTTTCGCCCCCGGTCGTGCGCGTGCGCGACCTGCACAAGTCCTACGGCGACTTCAATGCCGTGCGCGGGATCAGTTTCGACATCGAGGCCGGTGAGACGTTCGCGCTCCTCGGACCGAACGGGGCCGGGAAGAGCACCGCGATCGAGATCCTCGAGGGCTACCGCGACCGCACCTCCGGCGAGGTGAGCGTGCTTGGCGTCGACCCGCAGCGCGGCGGCCTCGGCTGGAAATCGCGCCTGGGCATCGTGCTGCAGTCCAGCGGGGAGAGCGGCAACGTCACCGTCACAGAGCAACTCACCCACTTCGCCGGCCTCTACCCGCGGCCGCGCCGCGTCGCCGAGGTGATCGAGGCCGTCGGCCTGGAGCCGAAGGCGAAGACCCGCATCAGCAAGCTCTCCGGCGGCCAGCGTCGGCGCGTGGACGTGGCGCTGGGCATCATCGGCCGGCCCGAACTGTTGTTCCTGGACGAGCCCACCACGGGCTTCGACCCCGAGGCACGCCACCAGTTCTGGGACCTCGTGCGCCGGCTCAAGGCGGAGGGCACGACCATCCTGCTCACCACGCACTACCTCGACGAGGCCGCCCAGCTCGGCGACCGGGCGGGCGTGATCAACGACGGCCGGCTGATCGACATCGGTGCCATCGGCGAGATCGGCGGGGCGGATGCCCGGGTCCCCTTGGTGCGCTGGCGCGACGCTTCCGGCACGCTCCAGGAGAAACGCACGCAGGAACCGGCGCGGCTGGTGGCCGAACTCGCCGCGGCATCCGGTGGCGAACCCGGCAACCTCGAGGTGATCCGGCCCAGCCTGGAGGACATCTACCTCGGCCTGGTGCGCGGCAGCCGGCCGGCCTCCGGCACGACGGATGCGGCGGACGCCCTGGGGAACGACGCGGAGGTGCTCGCATGAGCCGGCTCGAGACGGACTCCGGCAGCACGACCCGAGCTGCGGCGAGCGCAGAGCGGCCAGGGTCTCGTGCGAGGTCGACGGCGAGGTCGAGCGCCGGGCTGGCGACGGTCCTGCGGGTCGGGCTTTCCCGCATCCGTTACGAGACCCGGATCTACTTCCGCACCACGGACAGCGTGTTCTTCACGTTCCTGTTCCCGTTCATCATGCTGGCCATCTTCACGGCCGCTTTCGGGTCGTCGGGCAATGTGGGCGCCGCGCCCGACGGCACCGGCGGCATCAGCGTGGGCGCGTATTACCTGCCCGGGATGCTCGCCGCCGGCATGCTGCTCTCGGGGGTGCAGAACCTCGCCGTCGACATCGCCGGGGAGAAGGGCGACGGCACCCTCAAACGGCTCGGCGGCACGCCGCTGTCGCCGCTGAGCTATTTCATCGGCAAGATCGGTCAGGTTCTGGTGACCGGTATCTTCCAGGCGGCGCTGCTGATCCTGGTCGCCCGGGTGCTGCTCGGCATCGACCTGCCGACCGAACCGGGGAAGTGGCTGACCTTCGCCTGGGTGTTCCTGTTCGGCGTCGTCACCTGCGCTTTCCTGGGCATCGCGCTCTCGGCGCTGCCCCGCTCGGGCAAGAGTGCCACCGCGGTGGTCATCCCGATCGTGCTGATCCTGCAGTTCATCTCCGGCGTCTACCTGCAGTTCTACCTGCTGCCGGACTGGATGCAGAACCTGGCCAGCGTGTTCCCGCTCAAGTGGATGGCTCAGGGCATGCGCGGCGTGTTCCTGCCGGACAGCTTCGCCAGTCTCGAGCAGAGCGGCGCCTGGGACTTCCCGCTGATCGCGCTCAACCTGGCGATCTGGCTGGTCGTCGGGCTCGTGCTCAGCCGGGTCACCTTCCGCTGGATCCGCAAGGACACCTAGGGCCGTTCCGCGCTGCGCGGTCGCGCTGCCGGGTCGCGCTGCGGTGCAGCAATTCCCGGGCAGAACGAATTCGACGGAGATTTTGCCCGCATCGGGCCCGAAACACCGGAATCCCACTTTTTAGAGCAGAATCTCCGTCGAATTGGTAGGGCGCCGGACACCGTTTCCCGTTTGGGGCGAGACGGGCCGCCGGGCGAAGGACCGGGCTGGACGCGGCATCCGTCGCCGGCCGGGGGCATTGTCGGCCGGATCCACCGCGAGCAGACTGTCAGCATGACCGATGCCCCCGAGAGTTAGGCGACGACGGTGCCCGCCGGGGTGGCCGCCGCCGGGAGTGCCCGTGGCTCGTGGCGCGACCGCCGCCCCGAGGTCGGCTTCGCCGCGATCGTGCTGGGCCTGGCCCTCCTCGCCGGAGCCGTCGCGGCCGCCGTGATCTCCGGCGGCGTCTGGTCTGCCGCGGTGCCGGTCGTCGGCCTGTCCGTCGCACTCGGCGTGCTCGCCGTCGGGATCATCGTGCTGGGTATCCGCGGCAAGCAGAGCGGCGCCGTCGGCCGGTTCGCCTTTCTGGCGGCCGTGGTCCTGGTAGTCGTGGGCCTGTTCCCCGCCGGCACGCAGTTCTTCCCGGTCGGAGCCGCCACCTGGACCGTGAGCGCCGACGCCGCCGGCGCTCCCCCGGGCTACGCCGTGCTCTCCGGCCGGGCGACCATCGAGCTCTCGGCCCTCGACGCCGCCGCCGCGGAGGCGCGCACGATCGACGTCTGGATGGGGGTCGGCGTGACCGAGCTCGTCCTGCCGGACAACCGGTCCGTGCGCGTCGAGGCCAGCACCCTGGCCGGCGAGATCGATTACGTCGGCGAGAGAGCCGCGGTGCAGCAGGGCGGCATCTTCTTCCACGACGCGCGCACGTTCAACCCCGGCGACGCCCCGCCGGTCGCGCGCGTGCGCGTCTGGACCCTCCTCGGCCAGGTCTCGGTCGTCGGCGCCGACCCCGGGGGCCCCTGATGGTCACCCCGCACCCGGACGACCCCGCCGCGGCCGAGCCCGGTAACGACGAAGCCAGCAGCGGCGAGCCGCGCACGGACCCACCGGGCACGGGCGAGCGCACGGATGCCGCAGCGCCCGAACCCGACACCGACGCACTGTCCGAGACGGTCGCGCTGGAGCCCGCGGCGTCCGAGGCCGAGGTCTCCGACCTCACCGTGGCCCTGGCCCCCGCCCCCGACAGCGCGGCCACCGGACCTGCCGTTCCCGACGACCTGACCGTGGCGTTCACCCCGGTGCGCGACGGCGTGGAGCCCGACCGCGAGGCGCCCGAAGCCGGTGCGTCCGAGCCCTCCGACCTCACCGAGGCCTTCGCCCCCGGGCCCGATGCCACCAGGCCCGGAACCGGGCCCGGCACCGGCACCGACCCAGACGGTGCGCACACCATCGCGTCCCCGGGGCCGATCCCCGAATACCGGCTCGAGCGGACCGGAACCGGAACCGGAACCGGAACCGGAACCGGCACCGCGGCCGACACGGCAGCGGACACGACGGGCGACACCGCGACGCTTCGTTATCTCCCGGCCGATCTCCCGGCCGCCGAGCCTGTCCGCCCGGCGACGGGGGCACCCGCCTACCCGGTCGCCGGTGGGCCGGGGTACCCCGCGGCAGCGGTGCCGGACGTGCCCGCGCAGCCGACGGCATCCGTGCGCCGCACTCGCCGGCCGCTCTTCGGCACCATCGTCTGGGGCGTGCTGCTGCTCGCCTTCGCCGCCTTCATGCTGATCGGGGTGCTGGCGCCCGCCCCCGCGGACCCGACCCTCCGGCTTCTCAGCGGTGTCGTCGCGATCGGACTGCTGCTCATCGTCGTCGGCATCGTCGTCGTGTTCCGCCGAGCCGACTGACCACCGACCCGGGGCCACCGGCCCGGGCTACAGGTCCAGACCGACCAGCACCGGCTCGGGCTGCAGGTTGACGCCGAACTCGGCCTGCACCCGGCCCAGCACGAGGCGGGCGAGTTGTGCGATCTCGTCGGCGGTCGCTCCCCCCGTGTTGGTCAGCGCGAGCGTGTGCTTGCTCGACACGGCGGCGCGCGAACCGGGCAGCCGGAAGCCGCGCGTGATGCCCGAGTTCTCGATCAGCCAGGCCGCGCTCAGCTTGACCAGCGGCACGACGGGCGTGCCCGGGATCGGTCCCACCCCGGCGTACTCGTCGAGCGGGATCACTCGGTCGGGCAGCTCCTGCTCGTTCAGCGGCCAGCGCGGGCATGCGGCCGGCAGGGTGCGCGAGAAGGCCAGCGACACGATCGGGTTGGTGAAGAACGAACCGGAACTGCGGGTGTCCGGGTCGGCCGGGTCGAGCACCATCCCCTTCGCCGCGCGCAGCCCCAGCACGGTCTCCCGCAGCGCGGTCAGCGGCACGCGGTCGCCCAACTGCACGCCGAGGGCCGTCGCGAGCTGCGCGTACGCAACCGGCCGACTGAGGGCGCTGCCGAGAACGGATGCCTCCGCCCGGGTGTCGTGCAGGTCCAGTTCCACCGCGACCACCAGGCCGCGGAGCCCCTGCTTGAGCACCGAGGTGCGATAGCCGAGTGCGAGCTCCGCCGCGGGCATCCGGCGCAGCTCATGGGTCTCGTAGTCCAGGAAGTCGATCGCCGCCAGGCTGCTGCCGAGCTCCTGCCCGTAGGCGCCGATGTTCTGCACCGGGGCCGCCCCGGTCGACCCGGGGATGCCGGACAGGGCCTCGATGCCGGCCCAGCCCTGCGCGACCGTGTAGGCCACCAGCTCGTCCCACGGTTCGCCGGCCTGCACGCGCAGCCGCAGCCGCCCGGGCTCGGTCGAGGCCGAGGCCGACGCAGAAGCAGACGCCGGCTCAGAAGCAGAAGCAGAAGCAGGGTCGAGCACGCTGACCCCGCGGGTCAGCACCCGGATCACGGTGCCGTCGAAGCCCTCGTCGGCGACCACGGTGTTGGAGCCGCCGCCGAGCAGCATCCAATCGTCACCGGACGCCCACGCCTCGAGCGTCTGGTCGACCAGGTCCTGCTCGGTCGCCGGGGAGACCATCCGGGCCGGGGGGCCGCCCACGGCCATGGTGGTCAGCTGGGCGAAAGGAGGGGGTGCGAGCTCGGTCATCGGGCGCGGTCCGCTCAGACCAGGCTGACGCGGGCCTGCGCCTTGCCGAGCACAGTCACCTCGTTGGCCGACACGGCGAGGTCGATGCGGGCGATTCCGGCGGCCGGGTCGATGGCGCCGACCTTGGCCACCACGGTCACTTCGGCGCCGTCGACCGGATCCACCAGCACCGGGCGGGTGAACCGCACCTGGTAGTCGACGAT
This sequence comes from Cryobacterium sp. TmT2-59, assembly GCF_004403545.1. Classification (NCBI taxonomy): domain Bacteria; kingdom Bacillati; phylum Actinomycetota; class Actinomycetes; order Micrococcales; family Microbacteriaceae; genus Cryobacterium; species Cryobacterium sp. TmT2-59. Next base: position 83,975 of record NZ_SOGM01000042.1, read on the forward strand.
GCGGCCGGGGTCGCCGGCCCAGTCGACGACCGGCTGCACGGCGAAGCCCATGGTGAGCATGCCATGGGCGAGCACCCCCGGCAGGCCGACGGAGACGGCGACGTCGTCACGGTAGTGAATGGGGTTGAAGTCCCCGGATGCTCCGGCGTAGCGCACCAGGGAATCGCGCGTCAACGGGAACGTGCCGGTGGCGACGACGTCGCCCACGGTCAGGTCGGCGAGAACGGGTGTTGCCTGGCTGGTCATTCGTCTCCCCTGACGACGAGGGTGGAGGTCGCGGTGACCACGTGGGCGCCGGCGGCGTCGACGACGCGCGATTCGGCCGTCACCATCGAGTGGCCGCCGAGGCTCTTGACGCTCGCCACCGTGAGGGTGGCGGTGAGCAGGTCGCCGGCCACGATCGGGCGGCTGAAGCTGAATCGCTGGTCGCCGTGCACGACCCGGCTGAAGTCGATTCCGGCATCCGGCTCGGCCAGAAGCTGCGCCAGCGTGGCCTCCTGCACGACCACGGCGAAGGTGGGCGGGGCGACGACGTCGGCGTAGCCCGCGGCGCGCGCGGCTTCCGGGTCGAGGTTGATCGGACTGGTGGCGAAGACGGCGCGGGCGAACTCGCGCACCTTCTCCCGGCCGACAAGGTAGGGGGCGACGGGCGGGAAGACCCGGCCCTGCAGTTCGGGGTTGACAGACACAGGAGGAGCTTACCTTTTCGCACCCGGCACGGATCGGGCAGACTGGCTGATGTGGAATTCAAGCGCGTACGCTTCACCGACCAGGAGGTGGCCCCGCTCCTCGCCGACCTCCGCCGCGAGTACGACGAGCGTTACGGCGACGGCGACTCCGTGCACGACGTTCCGGGCGGGGCGTTCGAGCCGCCGACGGGCGGCTTCCTGGTGCTGCTCGACGGGGGCGCCACGGTGGCGGGCGGCGGCATCCGTCGGCTCGACGACACGACCGGCGAGGTGAAACGGATGTGGACCAACCCGGCCTACCGCCGGCAGGGCCACGCCTCGGCCGTGCTCGCCGCCCTCGAGGAACTGGCCCGCGAACTCGGCTACCGGCAGCTGCGCCTGGAGACCGGGCACGCGCAGCCGGAGGCCCTCTCGCTGTACCGCCGCCTCGGCTACCGGGAGATCGGCAACTACGGCATCTACGAGCGCGCGCACGGGTTCGAACGCACCCTCACGACCGGCGACGACCTCACCTGAGTTGCGGCCTGAGGGCCGGCCGGGGCGCCGGTATTGGCCAGCGCCACGGGCGCTTGATACCGTAGTCATGCCATGCATAACAAATTAGAGCCTCACCCCGACCTTCCCATCGACCTGCCCACGGCCGAACGCATCCATGCGGCCGTCGCGCACTATGGCGAACAAACGGTCATCGACAACTCGATCGCGCTCCTCCGCGCCAAGAACGCGGGCAAGGACTTCCTGCTCTACGCCGGCGGACGCCACGCCCTGGGCATCCTCGAAGGCGCCCCCGCCCTCTACTGGCCCGAGCTCTGGGGCGCCCGCGCGCTGCTCTACGTCTGGAGCGACGGCGCCGCGCCGTACATCGTCGTCGGCCTGAACAACCAGGCCTGGCGGGTGCGCGAGATGTGCGCGAAGGTCATCCTGCTCCGCGGCCTCGAGGTCGCCCCCAAGCTCGTGCGCCTGACCACCGATGAGGTGTCGCGCGTGCGCGCCGCCGCCCTCCACGCGCTGGCCGCCCAGGGCACCGAGGACCACCTCGCCACGATCGTGCAGCGCCTGCGCGACCCCGACAAAGAGGTGCGTCGTGCGGCCCAGCAGGCCCGGGACGTGCTCAACGCACGGTTCAGCCTGACCGCGGACTCCACCCAGGGCGTCGAACAGACCCACGGCACCAAGCACAGCCACCCGAGCGAGTAGTTCGGCCGCCCGGCGGGCACACCGCGCCGGCACAATCTGCACCGCAACGGGGGACCGGATGTTTCAGCGCTACGTCGCCATCGGCGACAGCTTCACCGAGGGCGTCGGCGACGACCTGCCGGGCGGGCAGGTGCGCGGCTGGGCCGACCTCGTCGCGCTCGGCCTGGCCGCGGCATCCGAGGCCCCCGTGTCCTACGCGAACCTCGCCGTGCGGGGCCGGCTGCTCGGCCCGATCGTCGCCGAGCAGCTCGAGCCGGCCCTCGCGCTCGGCCCGGACCTGATCAGCATCTGCGGCGGCGGCAACGATGTGATGCGCCCCCGGGTCGAGATCTCCTACGTGGTCGGCCTGCTGCAGCAGGCCGTCGACCGCGCCCTCGACGAGGGCGTGCACGTGCTCGTGCTCAGCGGCGGCAATCCGTCGCACCACCTGCCGCTCGGCAACCTGATGCGCCAGCGCGGCGACCGGCTGGCCGACGCCGCGCGCGCCGCGTTCGACCGGCCGGGCGTCACCCTGGTCGACAACTGGGTCGACACCGAGCTCGAGCACAAGCGGTTCTGGTCCGTCGACAAACTGCACCTGAACGCCCTCGGGCACACCCGGGTGGCGACGAACGTGCTGGCCGAGCTCGGCGTCCCGGTTCCGGTGGAGTGGCTGGATGCGCCGGCCGCGTCCGCCGAGCACGTGCAGGGCACGGCGGCGTACTACCGCGAGTTCGTGCTGCCGTGGATCGGCCGCCGCCTCACCGGGCGCTCCTCCGGCGACGGCCGCCCGCCGAAGCGCCCCGCCCTGGAGCCGGTCGACGCCGACTGAGGGGTCCCGCCCCACGCAGCCGCCACGCGCCCCGCCGCGCCCGCCCGTCGCGAC
>NZ_SOGM01000016.1:0-14740 GCF_004403545.1 Cryobacterium sp. TmT2-59
GCTTCGACGCGGTCAGCGTGCCCGCCGATTTCAACACGGCCGCTTCGAATTTCACCCGCCCTTCCGCGGGCACAGACCAGGCCTGATTGACCACCACCTGCGCGTGCCGATAGCTGATCTCCCCCGACGCCAGCGCCGCCCGGGTCGCCGGGAGTTCCTGGGCCAGGGCCCGGCTCTCCGCGACCAGGTTCTCCGCCATGCGCTGCGGCACCCGGATCGTGCAGGCCAGCTCGCTCGAGAACTCCCGTTCGGCGACCTCACGTGCGTCCCACCGGGCCCCCGGCACCCGGGCATTGTGGTGGGCGATGGCCTGCCCGAATCGGCGGGCCGCCTCGACCCGTTCGGCCCGCCGGGCGAAGGCTGCGGCGATGTCCCGTTCTGCCTCGGCAATGGCGTCGAAATGGAGGCCCATGGCCTCTCGCTCTTCGNTCCGTGGAGACTGTGGATAAGCCGATCAAACCCACATTGTGGAGGACGAGCCGAGCCCCTTCAGCCTCCGGCCGGATCCCGCCCTCAGGGGCGACGCAAGTGGTCGACGGGCATCATGACCAGGGGCGCGCGCAGCGCCACGAGCTCCCGCGCGTGCTCGTCGAGCCGTTTGTCCTCGGCCGTGATCAGCGTCAACGGCTCCACCGGTTCGGCGTGCCCGTCCGCGCCGATCGCGACGAAGATGCTCATGCACTGCGTCGTCAGCTGCAGGTCGTGCGGGGTGCGGGGGCTGCCCGAGCGCACCCGGATGCTGATGTGCATGTTGCGCTTGCCGGTATGGATGAGGCGCGCGTCCACCTCCACGATGTGGCCGATGTGGATCGGGCGGTAGAAGTGGATCCCCCCGGAGTAGACCGCGACGGCCGTCTCCGAACTCCAGGCCGCTGCGGTCGCGAAGGCGGCCTCGTCGATCCAGCGCATCACGGTTCCGCCGTGGGCGTTTCCGCCCCAATTGGCGTCGGCCGGAGCCGCCAGAAAGCGGAACACCGTTCGCGGCGTCGTGCTGTCATCGGTATATTCCTGAGCGCGCATGACGGTCTGAATGCGCTTGCGTGGCTCGAGGCGGGCCTGGGCGTTGAGTTGCAGCTCGCGGTCCACGTCGGAGTGCGGGGTCCACTTCGGCACTTCCTGCGGCCTTCCGGCGTCGTCGACGGCGACGAAGACGAGGATGCAATGGGTCGCCGGACTATATTCCCGGGCGCGTACATCCGTCGTTTCGACCGTGACGAGCACGTGCATGCTGGTGCGCCCGGTGTGGATGATGCGGGCGTGAACCTCGACCAGGTTGCCCGGCTTGATGGGTTGGGTGAAGTGCACGTTCCCGACGTAGGCGGTGACGGTGTCGGACGCGCTCCAGCCCACGGCGCAGGCGTACGCGGCCTTGTCGATCCACTCGAGTACGCTTCCGGCTGCGACGGTCGCGCCTGAGGCCGCGACGTCCTGGGGCACGGCCATGAACCGGAGGGTGATGCGGTCCTCATGGCGTGAGGCGTCTGCCGCCTCGGGGGACACGGGGGGTGTGGTCACGGGAACTCCAAGGGAAGCGGGTCGGGGCCTCGCTCCACACTTTCATACTTGGGGACCCGCGGGCTGACGCCGTTCCCTGTTCTGCAGTCGGAAGGTGAGGAGGAACAACACGAGGGCGCAGGTCTGAAGGATGCCGACGATCATGACCAGCCACGGCACCTGGTCGTAGAGGGCGCCGGCCAGCACTCCGCCGATCAGGGCGGACGCCCCCGCGAAGGCGGCGAAGACCCCGTAGGCCGTGCCGCGGTGCCCGTTCGGCACGAGGTCCGCGATCAGCGCCTGAACCGTCGATTCCTGGATGCCGGTCGCCGCACCCCAGATGAGTGCGCCGGCCAGCACCGCGCCCGCCTGGACCGACAGGGTCAGTCCGGGAACCAGCACCACCAGCAGCGGCAGGACCAGCAGCACCCGGGCGCCCGCCGCGTCGTAGGCGTAGCCGCTGACCAGGGCGGCCAGGGCCGCCGCTCCCATCGCGGCCGCGTAGATCAGCGGCACGGTCGCTAGCGGCACGATCGCGACGTCCGTGAGGTGGAATGAGATCACCCCGAAGCCGACGAGCCCGACCGTGGAGACGCCGACCGCCGCGGCCAGAAGGTAGAACGAGAGGGGAAGCCGGGGCCCGGCGGCCGGGTCCCGGTGCGCCTGGTCCGGATGCCCCGCGTCATCCGGGTCATCCGGGTCTGCCAGGTCCTCCGGGTTCGCCCGGTTCGCCCGGTTCGCCCGGTCTGGCCAGTCTGGCCGATCGGGATTCGGGGCGACGCTCTCGTTGCTCTCGTTGCTCTCGCTGCTCTCGTACACGTTCGTGTCCGGCACGCGACGGCGTGTCCAGAGCAGAATGCCCAAACCGGCGGCTCCGGGGATCGCGAGCACGGCGAAGGCGGGCCAGAGCACGGTCGTGACCGTGATGACGGCCCAGGCGAGTAGCGGCCCGAGCAGGGACCCCAGTTGGTCGAGCAGCTTGTGCACCCCGAAACCGCGGCCGCGGCCGACGGCGCTGGCCGCATTCGCGAGCAGCACGGTCTTCGCCGGGCTCCGGATGGCCTTGCCCGTGCGGTCGCCGAGAATCAGCGCCGAGGCGAGCAGCAGGCCGGCCCCGCCGACGAACGGCGTGACGGCCAGCAGCGGAATGCAGACCGCGGTGAGGGCGTAGCCGGCGATGGCGAATCTCCAATACCGGACGGATTTGTCGGACCAGGGCCCGGAGACCAGCCGGAGCGCGAGGGCGACCGCCTCTCCGAGGCCCGTCACGACCCCGACGATCAGCGCCGACGCACCCAGCTGTCCCAGCAGCGCCCCGGTCAGCGAATGGCCGCCCTTTGATGCCAGATCTATAACCAGGCTGACGATGCCGAGGTTCACCACGACCCGCCACGCGGACCAGGCCGGACCGGCGCCGGCCGCGGGCTCAGCACCGGGCGCCGCACCCGCGGCAGCCCCGGCGTTGTCGGTCGAACCCGGCGTGGACATCATCCTCTCCCCCCGGGCCGGCGTCCCGGCCCATCGGCGTCCCCACCCGGTCGGCGGCCCGACCCAGTCATCCCGACCGTGTCGTCCTCACCCAGCAGTCCCCACCATTGTCGCCGACCCGCGTGCCAGCGCAAGGGGCGTGCGCCTCGTCCGCGACTCCGGATCCGCGCGTTGCGCGGTTGCGGCCCGGGGCTGCCGCCTCCCCCGAACCAATTCGACGGAGATTTTGCCAGAATCGGGCCAAAACAAGCCGAAACGGTGTTTTTAGAACAAAACTTCCGTCGAATCGGTTCGACGCCGGACCGCGTGGTCCGCCCGCGGGCGGGCTTTCGGCTAGCGGTGCTCGAGGTGCCAGGTCAGCACCTCGACGACGAGGTCGTGGTCGTCGCGCTGGGCCAGCCCGGAGACGCCGACCACGCCGATCAGTGAACCGCGCACGCGCAGGGGGAAGGCTCCGCCGTGCGCGGCGTGCGTTCTCGGGTCGAGATTCGAGTCGGTGGCGAAGTCGCGGGAACCCGCGCGGAACCGCGTCCCCACGGCGAAGGACGAGTTGGCGAACCGGCGTACGACGCGGAACTTGTTCTCGAGCCAGCCGTCGTTGTCGGCGCTGGAGCCGGGCAGGGCCCCGTGGAAGACCCGCTGCTCGCCGAAGGTGATCGACACCGTGATCGGATGCCGGCGCGCCGTTCCCAGCTCGACCAGCCGCGAGCCCACGATCCAGGCGTCCCCCAGGTCGAAGGAGTCGAACTGGAGGGTGCGTTCCTGCTCCAGGAGCAGGGGGAGGAGGCTCGCGGCCTCCGAAGCCTTCGTCATCGCATGCCTTTCGAGTGCCATCCGGGGTCTGGCCAGTCTTCCACTTGCCGCCCGCTCCTTTCCGCTCCCGTCCATTCAGCAAGGCAGACCGGTGCCCGAGTTGGTTGGTCCGATGCCGTGACATATCGACAACCATCGATACACTGGACGTACCGTCATCACGGACAAGTCGTCCCCCACGATGTGCGGACCAGGAGTTGATGCACCATGGCACACATCGAGATCTTTGAACCGGGACTCTGCTGCGGCACCGGAATCTGCGGCGTCGACGTCGACCAGGCTCTGGTCACCTTCTCGGCCGACATGGACTGGGCCCGCGCCAACGGCGGCGACATCGCCCGGTTCAACCTGGCCCAGGAGCCGCTCGCCTTCGTGGAGAACGAGGTGGCCCGCCAGTTCCTGCACACCGTCGGCCAGACGGGCCTGCCCATCGCCCTGGTCGACGGCGCCACGGTGCTGACCGGCCGCTACCCCTCCCGCGCGGAGCTGGCCGGCTGGGCCGAGCTCACCGGCGACGCGGCCAGCCACCTGGCTGCCGTGCAGCCCGAGGGGTCCAGGCGCCTCCTGGCCATGGCGACGGCGACGGCGACGCCGGCCACGACCTCGGGCAGCGCCTCCGCCCAGAAATTCGGCGACTCCGCTGCCCAGACCGACTCCGCTGCCCAGACCGACAGCGCCGCCCAGACCGACAGCGCCGAAGCGGGTTGCTGCGGCACCGGCGGCTGCTGCTAGGACTTCGCCATGACAACGCTCCGCTTCCTCGACCAGGCACCGCGCTTCCTCTTCTTCACCGGCAAGGGCGGGGTGGGCAAGACCTCCATCGCCTGTGCGAGCGCGGTGCGGCTGGCCGAGGGCGGGGCATCCGTTCTGCTGGTGAGCACCGACCCCGCCTCCAACGTGGGCCAGGTCTTCGGGGTCTCCATCGGCAACACCGTGACGGCGATCGACGCCGTGCCCGGGCTGTCGGCCCTCGAAATCGACCCGGAGCAGGCGGCCCAGCAGTATCGGGAGCGCATCGTCGGCCCGGTGCGCGGGCTGCTTCCCCCGGCCGAGGTGGCCTCGATCGAGGAACAGCTCTCCGGTGCCTGCACGACCGAGATCGCCTCCTTCAACGAGTTCACCGACCTGCTCACGGATGCCGCGTGGACGGCCGCCTACGACCACATCCTTTTCGACACCGCACCCACCGGGCACACCATCCGGCTGCTGCAGCTGCCGGGCTCCTGGACCGACTTTCTCACCGAGGGCACCGGAGACGCCTCCTGCCTCGGCCCGCTGTCGGGCCTGGAGAAGCAGCGCGCCGTCTACGCCGAGGCCGTCGCGGCCCTGGCCGACCAGGCCCGCACCCGGCTCGTGCTCGTGGCCCGCGCCCAGACCTCGACCCTGACCGAGGCCGCCCGCACCCACGCCGAGCTGGCCGGTATCGGCATGGCCCGCCAGTACCTCGTCGTCAACGGCATCCTGCCGGACGGGGTCGACGGCGGCAGTGGCGAGGGCGGCAGTGGCGGCGAGGCCGTGGCCGACCCGTTGTTCGCGGCCATCCGCGCCCGCGAGCAGCAGGCCCTCGCTCAGATGCCCGACGCGCTGAGGGCCGCGCCCACGGACTACGTGGCGCTGAAGAGTTCGAACATGGTCGGCCTGGCCGCCCTCCGCGGCCTGCTCGAACCCGAGGTGCTCCCGGCCGCGGGGCAGGGCGAGCACGCCGCCCCCTCGGCGGCCCTCCCGGATTCCCCGCTGTCCGCCCTGGTCGACGAGATCGCCGCCGGCGGGCACGGCCTGGTGATGCTGATGGGCAAGGGCGGCGTGGGCAAGACCACCCTGGCGGCATCCGTGGCCGTGGCGCTCGCCGCTCGCGGGCTGCCGGTGCACCTGACGACGACCGACCCGGCCGCCCACCTCACCGACACCCTGGCCGGCGGGGCGGGTTCCGCGGAGGTCCGGTCCCTCGTCTCCTCCTCCCTCAAGGTCTCTCGGATCGACCCGGCCGCCGAAATCCAGCGGTACACCGACACCGTCCTGCGCACCAAGGGCGCCCACCTCGACGAGCAGGGCCTGGCCATGCTGCGGGAGGACCTGCGGTCACCCTGCACCGAGGAGATCGCCGTCTTTCAGGCCTTCTCCCGCGTCATCCGGGAGGCGAAGCACAAGTTCGTGGTGATGGACACGGCGCCCACCGGCCACACGCTGCTGCTGCTCGACGCAACCGGGTCGTATCACCGCGAGATCCAGCGCCAGCTGGGCGGCACCGTGCACCTGACCACGCCGATGATGAAGCTGCAGGACCCGGAACAGACCAAGGTGATCCTGGTCACCCTCGCCGAGACCACGCCGGTACTCGAGGCCGCCGAGCTGCAGGCCGACCTGGAGCGCGCCGGCATCACCCCGTGGGCCTGGGTCGTGAACAACTCGCTCGCCGCCGCGGCACCCGCCTCGCCGTTGCTGCTCGCGCGGGCCCGGAATGAGCTGCCGGAGATCGAGCATGTGCAGGAGAAACGCGCCGCCCGCCTCGCCGTGGTACCGCTGCTGGCCGACGAGCCCGTCGGCATCCCGGCCCTGCTCGCCCTGGCCACGTCCCCGCTTCCCGCCGCGCTTCCTGCCGTAACCCGACCGTAGCCGCGGTAACCGCGGCCCCCGCAGCCACCACTGGGTCACCGCCGGGACCCCGCCGAGCCCCGCCGAGCCGTGAGTTGCGCCCCACTTTTTCGTGAAAACAGGAGCCATGCTCACGGCTCGGCGAACCGTTTGGGCTGCCCGGGACGCCAGGGCCCGGAACGCTAGGGCTGGAGCGGGCGCGCGGCGCGACCGGCGAGGGCCCGCCGGACGGACCAGACGACGATGACGCCCGCGAGGACCATGGTGGCCAGGCCGAGCCCGGAGTAGCCCACGGCGCTCAGCACCAGGCCGGCCAGGGCGCCGCCGAGCGCGCCGGCCGCGTTCATCGACAAGTCGGAGAACCCCTGCAGCGCCGCGCGGTCGTGCACGCCCACGGACTCGGCGATCAGGGCGGAACCGGCGACGACGGATGCCGACCAGCCCAGCCCGAGCAGGATCAACCCCACCGTCATGGCGGTCTGGGATTCCCCGGCCAGCCAGAAGATGGTCAGAGAAGCCAGCAGCAGCGCCTGTCCGGACAGGATGACGGGCAACCGTCCGACCCGGTCGGCGAGAGCGCCGAAAACGGGGGAGAGGGCGTACATGCCGGCCACGTGCAGGCTGATGGTCAGCCCGACGACGGTCAGGGTGGCGCCGTGGTCGCGCAGGTGTACCGGGGCCATCGACATCAGGGCGACCATGGTGGCGTGGCTGAGCGCGATCACGGCCACGGCGAAGCGGGCCTGGGAGTTGGTGCGCACGATGGCGAGGCCGCCGCGCTTGATCGGGGCTGAGGCGTCGACGCCCCGGGCCGCCAGGGCGGTGAGCAGGGGGTCCGGACGCAGCCCGACGGTGTACACCAGCGCCGCGCCGACCGTGGCGAGCAGGGAGAACGCGAACGCGCCGGTCAGCGGCGGCAACCCGAGGGCCGAGCCCACCACCTCGCCGGGGCCGAAGAGGTTCGGGCCGAGCACGGCGCCGATGGTCGTCGACCACACCACGATGGACAGGTCGCGCGCCCGGAACTGCGTGCTGGCCAGGTCGGTGGCGGCGAAGCGGGCCTGCAGGTTCGTGGCAGAACCGGCGCCGAGGAGCATCAGGGCGAGCAGCAGAAGCGGGAAGGTGTCGACCGCGACCGCCGTGATCGCCAGCACGGCGCCGGTGCCCGCGATCAGAGAGCCGGCGGCCAGGGACCGGCGACGGCCGCGCGATTGCGCCAGGCGGGCCAGCGGAACGGCGACCAGGGCGGCGCCGAGGGTGCTCATGGTCGCCGCCATGCCGGACCAGGCGCTGGACCCGGAGAGCTGGGCCGCCAGGAGCGCGCCGAGGGACAGGGTGGCGCCCATGCCGATGCCGCCGAGGATCTGGCCGATGATGAGCACCCTGACCACCGCGCGCTGCATCGGGCTGTGGTCAGCCGGACCGCTCACGGGTTCGGCCACGGCGCTCGACGGCAGGGCCGCATCCTCGCTCAGGATGTGAAGGTCTTCCGCAACTCGGATCCCTTGAAGGGCTTGCCCGCCAGGGGAGCGAGGAGGCAGAAATCGAAGGCGCCCGCGGCAATGAACACGGCGCCCAGAGCGGCGAGCAACCACCACCATCCGCCGAGGATCGCGGCCAGTATGACCAGAACGACGCCCGCGATGATGCGAACCCATCGACCCGCGGTCGATCCGAGGAACTGAATGACAGCCATCAGGCACTCCCTTGATAAGTGTTCCCAGCATACCCCCGGGGGTACACGGATGTTTCCGATCAGGCCGTGGCGATGAGGAGTGTGTCGAGGGCGTAGCCGGCGCCGTCCCCGGGGGCTTCCGGGTCGGTGGCCAGGTCGCGCCGTATGGTCTCGCAGCGTACGATCCGCGAGGGATCGACGGCCGAGCGCAGCAGCTCCGGGGTGTACAGGATGCCCGGGTCGGCCGGCCCTGGAGCCCCGGTGCCGATGTTGGTCCGGTCGTGGCCGAGCACGAGCAGGTGCCCGCCGGGGGAGAGCCACTCGGCGGCGCGGGACAGCACGGCCCGCAGGGCGTCTTCCTGCAGGTGCAGGTAGATCACCGTGACCAGGTCGAAGGTCTCGCCGGAGGGGGCCCAGGTGGTGGCGTCGCCGACCTGCCAGTCCACCGCCACGCCGCTCTCGCGGGCATGCTCGGCGGCCTGGCCGATGGCTTCGGCGGAGAAGTCCACGGCGGTGACGTTCCAGCCCCTGGCCGCCAGCCAGATCGCATTGCGGCCGTCGCCGGTCGCCAGGTCGAGCGCGCGTCCGGGCGCACACGCGGTCACGGTGTCCTGCACGATCTGCGCCGGAACGGCGGACCAAAGCCGGCCGGGCCGGCCGCCCTGAGCCTCCCGGGCGAGGCGGTAGCGGGTGTCCCAGTCGTTGGCGTCCATCGTCGTGTCCCTTCGGGCGGCATCCATTCGGTGGCACGGATGCCGGCAGCAGCCAGTTTCGCACAGCCACCCGGGTCAGCGGGAGAGGGCGGCGAGCTCGGCGCGGGTGGAGGCGCCCACCTTGCGCAGCAGGTTGGCGACGTGGAACTTGACCGTGTTCTCGCTGATCGAGAGCGTTTCGGCGATCGCGCGGTTGCGTGCCCCCGAGGCCACCAACTCGAGCACGCCCTTCTCGCGGGGGCTGAGTCCCCAGGCCGCGGCCGCGGTGAGCGGCGCGAGCGGCACATCGAGGGGGAGGGTGACGGCCATCTCCGAACCCCAGCCCGTCGTCGCCTCCACGCGCAGGCTGCCGAACACGTCGGCCACCCGGCTCGCCAGCCGGCTGACACTGGGGCTGTCGGGGGTGAGCTCGCCGGCGCCGTCGTCGCGGATGTGGATCAGCAGGTTGCTGCCGTCGCAGTCCCAGTGCACCCGCACGCGGGTGACGCCGGGCTGCTCGACCAGGGCGAGCACGGCTCCGCGCACGATCGCACGGGCGGCGTGGGCCACCTCGCCCGGGAGGGCGCGGCCGTTCACCGGCGGCTCGATGAACTGCACGTCGAGGCCCCCGAACCGCACCAGCGGGCGCAGGTCGTCGCGCAGTCGTTCGAAGGCCCGCGCCACGGGCTCCTCGGAGAGGGACCGGTCCCGGTCGGAGACGGCGCGCAGTTGCACCATGGCCTTCGCCGCCAGGTCGATCGCGGTCTGCCGGGCCGACGCGTCGCTCGTGCTGCTCGAGCGAAGCACGGCGAGCAGGGACTCGAGGGTGGTGGCCTGGGCGTCGGTGAGGTCGGCGATCACGCGGGCGCGTTCCGCGGCCGCCGAGCGTGAATCCCACGGTTCGATCGGGTGGGTTGGAGGCGCACTGTTCATGAGGAAAGCCTACCCACGAGGGACGCTGCCACCCGAACGGGCAGGTTACCCGCTCGTTCGGTGGGCCGCAGACCCGTCCGAAAGAGTAGACGATGAGGTAATGCCCACACGCACCACCGTTCCTCTCCGCGTGACGGAGTCCCTCGCCGCCATCGCGGCCGAACAGGCCGACGCCATTCGCCGGTTCCTGGCCTCGGACGTTGCCGCCGGCACGGCCTCCGGCGGCCCTGCGTCGGTAGAGTCGGCCGCTGCGGAGCTCCGCGCCGCCCGCCGCGTGTTCGTGCTCGGGGCCGGCCGGTCCGGCCTGGCCCTGCGCATGACCGCGATGAGGCTGATGCATCTGGGGCTGGAGGTGCACGTGGTCGGCGAGGTGACGACGCCGGCCATCGCTGCCGGGGACGTGCTCCTGGTCGCGAGCGGCTCCGGCAGCACGGCAGCGATCGTGCGGGCCGCCGAGACGGCGACGGCAGCCGGCGCGCGGGTCACCGCGATCACGACCGCGCCCGCTTCACCCCTCGCAGCGCTGGCCGCTGTGACCGTCGTCATCCCCGCCGCGCAGAAGCAGGACCACGGCGGCCGGCTGTCGATCCAGTACTCGGGCGGCCTGTTCGAACAGGTCGTGGTCGTGCTCGGCGACGCGATCTTCCACAGCCTGTGGACGGCATCCGGGGCCACCGCCGACGAGCTGTGGCCCCGGCACGCGAACCTCGAATAGCCCCTTTCCCACCCTCCCCGCACCCATCCAGATTCACCCCGAACCGGAAAGAAGACCATCATGAAGCTTCAAGTCGCCATGGACGTACTCACCACGGATGCCGCCCTCGAATTGGCCGCGAAGGTCGCCCCCTACGTCGACATCATCGAGCTCGGCACCCCGCTGATCAAGGCCGAGGGCCTGCGGGCCGTGACCGCCGTCAAGACCGCGCACCCGGACAAGACCGTCTTCGCCGACCTCAAGACGATGGACGCCGGCGAGCTCGAGGCCGACATGGCGTTCACGGCCGGCGCCGACCTGGTCACGGTGCTCGGCACGGCCGGAGACAGCACCATCGTCGGAGCGGTCGCCGCGGCGACCAAGCATGGCAAGGGTGTCGTCGTCGACTTGATCGGCGTCGCCGACAAGGTGGCCCGGGCCCGCGAGGTGACCGCGCTCGGCGCCGCCTTCGTCGAGATGCACGCGGGCCTCGACGAGCAGGCCGAGCCCGGCTTCTCCCTCGCGACGCTGCTGAACCAGGGCGAGACCGCCCGGGTACCGTTCTCCCTGGCCGGCGGCGTGAGCGTCGCCACCATCGCCTCCGTGCAGCGCGCCGGGGCGAAGGTCGCTGTGGCCGGCGGTGCGATCTACGGCGCCGAGGACCCCGCCGCCGCAGCGGCCGCCCTGCGCGCCGCCATCACCTAGCGGGCCTTCGTACCCGACGCATCGGCTCACCGTTCGAAAGCGCGACGCCCGTGCAGTCACGCAAAAAGCACCCTCGTTCTGGGAACGACGGTGCTTTTTGGTGGTGACGCTAGGCGGGCGGGCGGGTTGGGCGGATCGAACGGTAGGGCGGAGGTCAGCCGAGGAGCAACTTGGCGAGCTGGTCGACGGAGTAGACGGTTGCGGTCGCGCCGACGGCCTCGGTGGGGGAGCCGTAGCCCCACTCCACGAGGATGGTCGGGACGCCGTGCGCGGCAGCCCCCTCGGCGTCGTACCGGCGGTCGCCGACCATGACGGGAGTGGCGAGGTCGGCCCCGACCGTGCCGAGTCGCGACAGCGCCTCTTCCACGATGTCGGCCTTGGAGCTGCGGGTCTCGGTGTCCGAGGAACCGACCATCGCGGTGAAGTACTTCCCCAGGTCGAAGTGCTCGAGCACGGCGACGGCGTGGTGCTCCGGCTTGCTGGTGGCGAGGGCCATCGGGATCTTCGCCTCGTGGATGCGCTCGAGCAGCCCGGCGACGCCAGGGTACACGGCCGTGTCCAGCATCCGTTCCTGGTAATCGGCGCGGTACACGGCGAGAGCCTCGACGGCTTCATCGGGGGTCATCCCGGCGTATTCGCTGAACGCGGCCAGCAGGGGCGGGCCCACGTAGGAGAGCAGTTCGGTGTCGGTGGGAACCGGACGACCGAGAAGTGCGAAGGTGCGAGCGAGTGAGTTGGTGATGGCCGGGGCGGAATCGGTGATCGTTCCGTCAAGGTCAAAAAGTATGGCACTCCAGGTGCGAGTCAATGTCGATTTCACTCGCTAATACTAGGGGGCCCAGCCGCAAACGCCTGCACGAATTAAAAAAGTGAGCCCGCCAGCCCTAGAAGAGCCGGGACTGGGTGTCGTCGAGTCCGCGCATGGCGTCGTAGTCCAGAACGAGGCAGCGGATGCCGCGATCCTCGGCCAGTGTGCGGGCCTGCGGCTTGATGATCTGGGCCGCGAAAACCCCGGCCACGGGGGCCAGATGCGGGTCGCGGTTCATCAGCTCGAGGTAGCGGGTGAGCTGCTCGACGCCGTCGATGTCGCCGCGTCGTTTGAGCTCGACGGCGACCGATCCGCCGTCGGCGTCCCTGGCCAGGATGTCGACCGGGCCGATCGCGGTCATGTACTCTCGGCGCACGAGGGTGTGACCGTCGCCGAGCAGGTGGATGTGCTCGGCCAGGAGTTTCTGCAGGTGCGCTTCGACGCCGTCCTTGATCAGCCCGGGGTCGATCCCGAGCTCGTGGGCGGAGTCGTGCAGCACCTCGAAGATGCTCACGATGAGCTGGTCGGCGGTCTTGGCGTGGGTGACCGTCCAGACCGCGGTGACGCCGGCATCCGTCTGTTCGTCGTCCGGCTCGGTCAGGGCCAGGCTGCACGGCGGGCTCATCCAGTTGAGCGGCTTGTACGAGCCGCCGTCAGAGTGCACGAGCACACTGCCGTCCGACTTGAGCAGGAGCAGGCGGGTGGCCAGCGGCAGATGCGCGTTCAGCCTCCCGGCGTAGTCGACGGAGCATTTCGCAATCACAAGGCGCACCGTTCGAGCCTAACCGCGCCGGGGCATCCGTTCGCCCACCCGGACGCCCCCGTGCGCCCCACCCGTGCGTCCCACCCGTGCGTCCCGCCCGCCGCTCCCGCCCGCTCCGGGTGAACCAATTCGACGGAGATTTTGCCGATCTGGGCCCCAAACGGCCCAAAACCGGCTTTTTACAGCAAAATCTCCGTCGAATTCGTTAGGAGACGGGCGCGGTGGGCGAGGCGGGCGCGTAGCTGCGCTCGCGCGCGGCGGGCGCGGCCAGGCCGGCCAGCACCATCAGGGCGAGGATCAGGTAGAGAGCGTTGAGGATGCCCCAGGCCTGGCCGAGCAGGCCGAGCACGGGCGGGCCGACGAGAAAGGCGAAATAGCCGATCATGGCGACCGCGCTCACCCGCGCCGCGGCATTCTTCGTGTCGTCGGCGGCCGCCGACATGCCCACCGGGAAGCCCAGCGAGGCGCCCAGCCCCCAGAGGATCGCACCGGCGTACAGCGTCCATCCGCCCGGCGCCAGAATGAACAGGATCAGCCCGACGATGCCCACCAGCGCGGATACCCGCAGCACCGGCACTCGGCCGAACCGGTCCAGGATGGGGCCGCCGACGATGCGGCCGGCGGTCATCGCGCTGACGAAGACGCCGAAGACGATCGCGCCCTCGGTGTTGCTCAGGCCGTGCCCGTCGACGGCGGCCAGCGCCAGCCAGTCATTGGCCGACCCCTCGGCGAACGTCATGCCGAGGACGATGGTTCCGATCAGCAGGATCTTCGGGTCGCTCCAGACCGACAGGCTCGCGCGCAGCCGGGCCCGCCAGCTCGGGGCGGGGGCTTCGGCCCCTCGCAGCTCGTCGCCCAGTTCGGGCCGCTGCGGGATCGAGCGCACGCCGATGACGGCCGTGGCCAGCACGAGGATCGAGATCGCGGCGAGGTGCCAGAACACCGGCAGCCCCACGAAGGACGCCCCGGCGCCGAGGAGGGCGCCGATGACGGTGCCGAAGCTGAAGCAGGCGTGCATCAGCGGCATCAGGGTCTTGCCGATCTCGCGCTCGACCGCCGCCCCCTCGACGTTCATCATGACGTCGAGTGCTCCCATGCCGATGCCCACGAGCGCGAGACCGGCGAAGACCAGCCCGGTCGACGCCAGCAGGCTCGCCCCGACGCCCACGGTGACCAGCCCGACTGTGGACAGCGCCACGCTCAGCACCATGGCGCGACGGGCGCCGAAGCGGGCCAGCAGCGTGACCGCGCCGAGCAGACCGACCACCGACCCCCCGGACAGCCCGAAGATGACGATGCCGACCTCCGCGGTCGAGAGCTGCAGCCCGTCCCGCACGGCCGGGATGCGGGACATCCAGGTGGCCAGGGACAGGCCGCTGATCAGGAAGATCGCGAACACGGCGTTGCGCCAGGCGAGCAGGTCGCGGCGGGCGGCGTGGGCGACGGATGTTCCGGCGGCGCGGGCAGGCTGGGGCACGAGGGGTCCTGTTGATCAGAGAGGCAAAAAGAATGAGGGACTACCAAACTATCAACCCGTTGTACCGGCCCAGTCGGGCCCCAGTGCGGCTAGATCGTGAAGCCCAGGGCGCTCATCATCTCCCGGCCGTCGGGGGTGATCTTCTCGATGCCCCACGGCGGCATCCAGACCCAGTTGATCCGGAAGGCGTCGACGACGCCGTCCAGGGCGATCCCGGTCTGTTCCTCGAGTACGTCGGTCAGCGGGCAGCCGGCCGAGGTGAGGGTCATGTGGATGATCAGGGCGTTGTTCTCGTCATCCCAGCCCAGGTCGTAGATCAGCCCGAGGTCGACGATATTGATGCCGAGCTCCGGGTCGATCACGTCCTTGAGGGCCTCCCGCACTTCTTCGAAGCGCGCCGCGCCCAGCGTCGACTCCGCCGGCTGAACGAACTCCATCGACGCCACGCCGGCCGTGTCCGGGCTCAACTGGCCACCGCGGCGCTCTGGTAACGGTCATAGCCTTCGTCTTCGAGGCGGTCGGCGAGTTCGGGGCCGCCCTGCTCGGCGATCCGGCCGTCGACGAACACGTGCACGAAGTCCGGCTTGATGTAGCGCAGGATGCGGG
>NZ_SOGM01000060.1:0-26022 GCF_004403545.1 Cryobacterium sp. TmT2-59
TCCGCCCGGCTCCGCCCGGCTCCGCCCGGCTCCGCCCGGCTCCGCCCGGCTCCGCCCGGCTCCGCCCGGCTCCGCCCGGCTCCGCCCGGCTCCGCCCGGCTCCGCCCGGATCGCCGGCGGCACGTTCTCGCCATCGAATTCGGCCCTGAATTTGTACCGCCCGGCAAGGTGGGTTAGAGTTACGAGTCGGCCGGTTCTTCGGAACGGGCAGTGGGGTATGGTGTAATTGGCAACACGACTGATTCTGGTTCAGTTGTTCTTGGTTCGAGTCCAGGTACCCCAGCACTGAGTGAAACCCCCGGTCATTCGGGGGGGGGGGATTTTTGTCATTTGTGCGACCCTGTTGAGCCACGTCTGAATCTCGCTATCCGGACGAAGAATCGGTTCCGCGTTGCCCCTTTCGCNATTGCCGAGTCGGCCAGGGCGAAGTGTCGATGGACATGACGTGAAACGTGATGTTCTTGGTTCGAGTCTCCGGATGGGTGACCGTTGAGCGTGGTTTTGCAATGGCGGCTGTGGGGTTTCTGCCCTACGGCTCACAGAGATGGGCCAGAGCTCGCGAGACTGGCTCCGGCGTGCCGACTGCTGTGATGATGATTGATGCAGCCCACAGTGACGATCGCCCCCGCGGCCAACGGCGGACTGTCGAAGACGGCTGCGCCGGCAAGGCCAGTCGCTGGCCTAGGCCAGCGACTGGCAGGAAAGGTTAGCTGCAGGGAGCCTACGAGCGAACCAATCGAGCGATTGCGGTCGAGGCCTCCCGGATCTTGGCGGCCCCTTCTTCACCGCCAGATGCGACGGCGGCCACAACGCAGTGACTCATATGGTCGTCTAGCAGACCCAGTGCCACGGACTGCAGAGCGCTGGTCATGGCCGATATTTGCGTCAGGATATCGATGCAGTATTGTTCGTCTTCGACCATGCCCTGTAAGCCGCGGGCCTGCCCCTCGATGCGACGAAGTCGCTTCAAGTAGGCATCCTTATTTGAGATGTATCCGTGGGGGCCGGCGTGGGCCGCCTCGTCGTTCGAATCACTCATCGATGTCTTTGTCCTGATCTGTTCTGACCCGTGGGATAACGAAGCCTGCATATGAGTAGCAGAGTAACGATATAACTATACCCCCCGGCGGTATCTAACGAATTGGGCGCTGAGTGGTTGTTTGCCGTCGCCTCATGTTGACCGAGTACCCCCCAGGGGTATACATTGAGATTACCCCCTGGGGGTACTTCCCGACGGTTGCTTCGATCGCCGCGGAACGAAAGGAATCGTGAATACTATGTCGTCGTTGAATCAGAATGATCTTGGCCTTACCGACGCTTCGTGCTCTTGCGGGTCGCAGACACACAAATCGGAGCGCACTGCCGAGTCCGGCGCCGTTACGACGACTTTCCACGTGTCGGGCATGACCTGCTCTCACTGCGTGAAGAGCGTGACGGCCGAAGTGGGCAGGGTCCCCGGGGCCGAAACCGTGGATGTTGAACTTGTCCCGGGTGGTGTCTCGTTGGTCACCGTTTCCAGCGCGGGCCCGCTAAATCCTGCCGCGGTGGCTGCCGCCGTCGACGAAGCAGGCTACGAACTGGTCACGGCGACACCGTGAGCGGCCAGCAGGTCGACCTGCTCGTCGGAGGCATGACCTGCGCCTCCTGCGCGGCCCGGATCGAGAAGAAACTCAACCGCATGCCCGGGGTGGAGGCCTCCGTCAACTACGCCACCGAAAAAGCCAGCGTTTTCGTCCCCGACGGTACGACGATCGAGCAGGCCATCGCGGTAATCGTGGAGACCGGCTACACGGCCGAACGTCCGAGACCGCCCGAAGCTGAGGTCCCCGATGCGCCGACGGAGCAGGACCGCGAGGTCGCAGGCCTACGCCAGCGGCTGATCGTGTCTGGGGTGCTCGCCGCCCCCGTTCTCCTGCTCTCGATGATCCCGCCGCTTCAATTCACCAACTGGCAGTGGCTGGCCCTTACCTTGGCCGCGCCCGTCGCTGTCTGGGGAGCCTGGCCCTTCCACCGCGCCGCCTGGACCAACCTGCGCCACGGTGCAGCAACCATGGACACTCTGATCAGCATCGGCGTGCTCGCCGCCCTCGGCTGGTCGCTGTTTGCGCTGTTCTTCGGCACCGCCGGAATGCCCGGTATGACCATGAGCTTCAGCCTCACCGCCAGCCCCAAGGGCGGAGCCGCTGAGATTTACCTGGAGGTCGCCTCGGCGGTCACCGTGTTCATTCTGGCCGGCCGCTACTTCGAGGCCCGCGCCAAGAAGCAGTCCGGCGCCGCACTGAAGGCGTTGCTCGAACTCGGCGCGAAAGAGACGACCCTCTTGCGGGACGGCGTCGAGACCAACGTGCCAACCGCATCCCTGGTTGTCGGCGACCACTTCGTGGTGCGCCCCGGAGAGAAAATCGCCACGGACGGCACGGTCACCGAAGGAAACTCGGCGATCGACGCGAGCATGCTCACCGGCGAGTCCGTTCCGGTCGAGGTCGGCCCCGGCGCCGCCGTGGTCGGCGCCACCCTCAACTCGGGTGGGCGCCTGGTTGTCCGGGCGACCCGGATCGGAGCCGACACGCAGCTCGCCCAACTCGGTCATCTGGTCGAGCAGGCGCAAACCGGCAAGGCCGAGGTGCAGCGCCTCGCCGACCGCGTCTCCGCCGTCTTCGTGCCCATCGTGATCGCTCTGTCCCTGGCGACCCTCGCCGTCTGGCTGCTCATCGGCGCCGGGCCCGTCGTGGCATTCACCGCGGCCGTGGCCACCCTGATCATCGCCTGCCCGTGCGCGCTGGGCCTGGCAACGCCGACCGCGCTGCTGGTCGGAACCGGGCGCGGCGCCCAACTGGGCATCCTGATCAAGGGCCCGCAGGTGCTCGAATCCACCCGCCGGGTCGACACCATCGTGCTCGACAAGACCGGCACCGTCACCACCGGCCGGATGACCCTCGTCGCGACCGCCCCCGTCTCTGGCGTCACCGAAGAGGAACTCCTCGGCCTCGCCGGCGCGGCGGAAACCGGTTCCGAGCATCCGATCGCCCAAGCCATCGTGTCCGGTGCCCGAGAGCGCAGCGGCGAACTGCCGGCGCCGGAGTCGTTCGCCTCGACCGACGGGCTCGGCGTGCAAGTCCTCATCGACGGCCGGGTCGTGCTGGTTGGCCGGCCGCGCTGGCTGACCGAGCAGTGGGCCATCCCGCTCACGTCTGAACTCCAAGCGGCGCTCTCATCGTTCGAGGACCAGGGTCGCACCGTGGTAGCTGTGGCCTGGGACGGCCACGCGAAGGGCTTGATCGCCGTGTCCGACACGGTCAAGGACACCAGTGCCGCTGCCATCGCCGAGTTCCGGCGCCTCGGCCTGCGACCGGTGCTCCTCACCGGTGACAACGCGACCGTGGCCGCATCCGTGGCCGCAGAAGTCGGCATCACTGAAGTCCGGGCCGGCGTCCTCCGGGCCGAGAAAGCGGCAATCATCCGGCAGTTGCAGGGCGAGGGACGTGTCGTGGCGATGGTCGGCGACGGCGTAAACGATGCTGTCGCGCTGGCCACCGCCGACCTCGGCATCGCGATGGGATCCGGAACGGATGTCGCGATCGAGGCCAGCGACCTGACCCTGGTGCGCAGTAACCTCGTGGCGGCAGCGGATGCGATCCGGCTTTCCCGCCGCACCCTCGCCACCATCAAGGCCAACCTCTTCTGGGCCTTCGCCTACAACGTGGCCGCGATCCCGCTGGCCATGTTGGGCCTGCTCAACCCGCTGATCGCGGGCGGCGCAATGGCGTTGTCCTCCGTCTTCGTCGTGAGCAACAGCCTCCGGTTGCGCAGCTTCCGCGGCCTCAACCTGACGATCACTGCGTCGCCCACCGGCGTCCCCGTGGCAGTGCCGATAGGCGTCGACTGACCTGCTGCTTTTGGTTTCACAGGTAGCCCTGCGCAAAAGTCGATACTGTAGGGGGTATACACGGAGACGCTAACCGCGACAGGCATGGACCCGGAGGTGACATGAAGCTCGATCGCATCACACGAGCGGCGTACCTCCGGAAGCCTGCCTTCCGGTCCACGCTTATGGCGATGGTCGCCTTGGCCGCGATTCTGTTCAGTTTTCTGGCCATGAACTCAACGCACGCCGGGCATGAGACCGGTGGGACCGCATTTGCGACCGCATCCGGCCAGGCACCCGATGTGGGTATTGTGCCCGGCGTCGGCGTCGGCGCTGGCGCTGGCGTTGTCGCAACAGGCGCCGTTGTCGCGGCAGCCTCCATTGCCGCTCACGCCCGCATCGGGGTGCTCGGCTGCGCTGACTGCGTACTGGACTGTGCAATCCTCGCGATGACCTGCACCATTGTGCTCGTGCTCGCTTCGCTGATCTTGCTCGCCCGGCAGCCGTCCCTCTATCGTCGACTGCTCGACGCAGGCGGATGCAATGTTCGTCACCTCAGCGGCCCGACACTCCATATTTACCGACCGAGTCTGACAGCACTTTCCATCAATCGTATTTAGAACCAAACCCTCCCGCGCGCCGTCATGTCGCCGCGCGGATTTCTTGCGCCTTTCGGCGCTGCGGTTTCTTGGGTCTAACTATGAATGGAAAACAGAATGCTTAAATCACGTATGTATCTGGTCACGTCAGCGTCCCTGGCCGCGGCGCTCACGCTTAGTGCCTGCACCAACGGAACAGCCCCCAATGCCCCATCTGCCACGTCCAGCGCTGCCGCTTCCGCCGCTTCCGCACCAGCTGATGTGACGTTTGCCCAGATGATGATCCCGCACCACAAACAGGCTGTTGAGATGAGCGACGACATCCTCGCCAAAGTGGGTATCGACCAGCGAATTCTTGATCTTGCCACGCAGATCAAGGCTGCCCAGCAGCCTGAAATCAAGCAGCTCAAGGCTTGGCTCACCGACTGGGGTACCGACGAGACCAGCACCCAGGGCATGGATGGAATGTCCGGTATGGGCGACGGATCGGACGGCCTCATGTCCGATGCTGACATGATGGCGCTCAACAAGGCCTCCGGTGCAGAGGCCGGCAAGCTCTACCTGAACCAGATGATCGTCCACCACGAGGGTGCCATCAAGATGGCGCAGCTGGAAGTGGATGAGGGCCAGAACGTAGACGCGAAGGCCATGGCGTCGAACATCGTGGCAACCCAAACCGAAGAGATCGGTGTCATGAAAAGCATCCTCGCGACCCTGTAGGACTCTCTGACGCACGGGGCGCCGCGCGAGCGAGCCCCGCTCATTCTCATGCGCGCCCACGACGATCCCTCGCTGAGGTTCGTCGCCGCCTGGTGCGCGCCATCGGTACTACTCTCCGGCATCTCGAGGAACAACATTTATGCACTCACCACCGGTCACATCCCGCCGGCTCCTGCGCGCGGCCGAAGCGCGCCGACGCAGGACACGGTCACCCCTGTCGTGGCAAAAGCGGGCCCCGGGCCCGGCACGACCGCCGACGCGGCATCGATTGTTCGGCGGCGTCGCGATGACGTTTGTCGCGCTCCTCGCGGTCAGCGTCTCCCTGCCTGCTCTCGCGGTGAACCCAGACGCCGTGATGGCAGTCTCACGGAGCCGAGTAACAGGCGGTGCGGCGCAAGCCTTTCCGGCAAACGAGGCAGGCGCGGTAACCGCTGTCCTTCGCGACGGATTCACCGTGGAACGAGTGAAAAAGCCTTTGCCGGGCGCGTATACCCAAACAGCTGGCACGTATGTCAACTACTTGGATTCGCCAATCCAGTGGCCCTTCACTGTCGGGGTTCCGATCTCGACGGACTTCGGTCCGCGGGTGCCGCCCTGCGTTGGGTGCTCGAGCTTCCATAAGGGAATCGACATGAACCCCGGTGTGAACACTCCCATCCAAGCGATCGCAGACGGCGTGGTGAGAGAAGTATCGGCGACCGACGATAGCGGCCTCGGCGTCTACGCCATCATCGACCACATGATCGGCGGGCGGCTTGTCAGCAGCCTCTACGCCCACATGACGGAGGGCTCCCTCGCTCTCAGCGTTGGGCAACCTGTTCTGGTTGGCCAGTTCGTGGGCAATGTCGGCACGACCGGTCAGAGTACCGGACCACACCTTCATTTCGAGATACTGCTCGACGGCTCCGCACCGACAGACCCATTTGCCTGGCTCACGCAGAAAGTACGTCCCAATGGCGCAAACTAAATGCCACCCGCAGTCGCCCAAACGCCCGGTCCTCGTGAAATGGGCCGGAACGATGATCGCTACGCTGTCGCTGGTCGCCGTCATCGGCGTGGCGTCCCCGGCAGCAGCCGGCGGGTACCCGTCGTGGTCAGACGTCGAGAGCGCGCGTTCGAGCGAGGCGTCGAAGCAAATGCAAATCATGGCGATCAAGGATTTGATCGCCGGGCTCGTGACCGAGGTGGCGACGGCCAGGGACCTGGCCGCTCGACGCGGTGCTGAGTACGAGCGCGCACAGGGGGCATTCGACGAAGCCACCTACCGCGCCACGACTCTCCAGAGCCAGGCCGATGACGCCACTCAGCGCGCCAGCGTGTCCCAGCGCCAGGCCGGCCGGTTGGCCGCGACGCTGGCCCGCGCGGGCGCTTCCGATCTCTCAATGACCATCTTTCTCCAGGGCGAGAACTCCGACGCCTTGCTCTACCAGCTTGGCGCCATGAGCAAGCTCACCGAGCGTTCCAGCACAATCTACGAACATGCAGCGACGGACCGGAATTCCGCGACTGTCTTGACCGACCAGGCGAAGGTAGCGAAGGAGGCGCTCGGCGCCCTTGCCAGAGAAGCAGAGACGACCCTGAAGGACGCCACCACGGCCAGCGCCGCACTGATGTCAAAGCTCGCGGAACAAGAGCAGAACGCAGGCACTCTCCAAGCGCAACTCGCGGTCCTCAGCGATAACCGCGCCGCCACAGAGGCCGATTATGCCAAAGGCGAGGAAGCTCGCCGAGCAGCCGAGGCGGCAGCTGCAGCCTCCGCTGCTGCGGCTGCTGCTGCAGCTGCTGGCGCTGGTGGCGCTGGTGGCGCTGCCGCGTCGTCCGGGGGAGGCGGTGGATCGGCTCTGGACGTCGGTCAGCTCAGCGAGCAAGGGTGGGCGCTTCCCGTGTCTGGCTGGATCAGCGACTCCTTCGGCCCGCGCCCCTCCAAACCTGTGGCCGGCGTCGGCGCCTTTCATTACGGTACTGACATCGCCGCTGGGTGTGGGCGAGCGGTATCGGCCGCGACCGGGGGCACGGTCATTTTCGCCGGGTATCTCGGCAGCTACGGCAATTGGGTCCTCATCGACCACGGCAATGGCGTTCAAACCGGCTACGCACACAACAGCCAGATCCTGGTCAGCAATGGCCAGCAGGTCGCCGCCGGCGAGACCATTTCCCTCGTCGGCACGACCGGGGCCTCCAGCGGATGCCACTTGCACTTCGAGACTCGAGTCGATGGCGCCCGAATCAACCCCGTGCCGTTCATGAGCGCGAGAGGGATCACCCTTGGATGATCGCAGGTGGAGAACCCGGCTCGTTGGAGCAGTGACGTTCGGGGTGGCAGCCGCGATACTGCTCAGCGCTTGCGCGAGTGATTCGCTCGCTGACCAGTACCGGGCCGGCAGCAACAAAAACTACATTGCTGGCGACGGATCGGTCACCGAGATCGCGTCGGCGAATCGGCTGACGCCGGTCGATTTCACCGGCACCCTGGAGTCCGGTGGCACGACGACGCCGGCGGATTATCGGGGACGAGTACTCGTTTTGAATTTCTGGTACGCCGGTTGCGCACCCTGCCGGGCCGAAGCCCCCGACCTTCAGGCTCTGTGGACCAAATATCAGGACCAGGGAGTCAGCTTCCTGGGAGTGAATATCCGTGACCAACTCAGCACTGCACACGGCTTCGCGGCGACCTACGGCATCACCTACCCATCTGTCATCGACGCCGACACGGGCTCTATGCAACTGGCCTTCAGCGGAACGGTCGCGCCGAACGCCGTTCCGACGACCATCGTCCTCGATAAGCAGGGCCGCGTGTCCGCACGGATACTCGGCCGGATCCCCGACGCGAGCGTCCTCGATGCGCTGATCAGAAGCGCACTCGAGCCAGACAAATGACCATTTCACGGCGGTACCCGAGCGCCCTCCGCCCGCTCCAAACCCAGGAAAGAACGCCCCGCCCATGACCATTCTCAGCAGCATCCCGAGCCCGGACATCAGCTCCTTCCAGCTCGGGCCGTTCCAGATTCACTTCTACGCCCTGTTCATCCTCACCGGCATCGTGGTCGCCGTGGTCCTGACGTCCCGGCGGCTCACCCGCCGCGGCGGAGAGCCCGGGATCGTCTTGGACATCACGCTGTGGGCCGTCCCGTTCGGCATCCTCGGCGGACGGCTCTATCACGTGGTCACGCATCCAACCGACTATTTCTTTCCCGGAGCGGATCTCTGGAAGACGCTCTACGTGTGGGAGGGCGGACTGGCGATCTTCGGGGCCATCCTCTTCGGCGGCCTCGGCGTGTACATTGCCTGCCGTCGAGCCGGAGTGCGATTCCTCTCGTTCGGCGACGCCCTCGCCCCCGGCATGCTGCTCGCCCAGTCGTTCGGGCGCCTCGGTAATTACTTCAATCAAGAACTCTTCGGCACCCCGACCACGCTCCCATGGGGCCTCCAGATCAACCCAGGCCAACCGGCGTTCCCCACCGGATTGCCTGCGGAGACACTCTTTCACCCCCTGTTCCTGTACGAGATTCTGTGGAACCTGGCCGGCGTCATCATCGTCCTGCTCGCCGAGCGTCAGTACAACCTCCGCTGGGGCAAGACCCTCGGCCTCTACCTGATCATCTACGGGGTGGGCCGCACCTGGTTTGAATCCTTCCGGCTGGACCCGACAGAATTTGAACTTCTCGGCGTCAAGATCAACATGATCACAGCGGCAGCAGTCGCAGTCGTCGGCCTCATCTTGATCATCGTTCAATCCTGCCGCCACACGGGACCGGAAACAAGCCCGTACCTCCCCGGTCGGCAACGCGCATCGCTTCAACAACCGATCACGGGACTGCCGCCGACTGCCGCTTCTACGCACGCCGTTGACGCCCCGCCGAGCAACACCGTAGGGCAGAAATGAGGGCGTCGATGATGAGGCGGAGCCATGGGTGAAGACTTCGCCCAAATCGTCCTCAGCGGACAACTACTGATTGCAATCCCGATCGCCTTGCTGGCTGGTCTTGTCTCCTTCGCGTCGCCCTGCGTACTGCCCCTGGTGCCCGGATACCTGGCATACGTGGGCGGCATGGCCGGTCAAGGGGGCGTCCACACCCGACGACGCCTCCTCATCGGCGTCGGCTTGTTCGTCCTGGGTTTCTCGGTCGTGTTCATCTCCTATGGCGCCGCCTTCGGAGCTGCAGGGTATTGGCTGGTGCGCTGGCAAGATCCGATCACCCGTGTGCTCGGTATTGTCGTGATCATCATGGGGCTGGCGTTTATCGGCGCTTTCTCTGCGTTTCAACGCACGGTGAAACCGCGTTTCGCGCCGGCCACCGGGTTGGCTGGGGCGCCTCTTCTCGGTTTGGTCTTCGGCGTCGGTTGGACGCCCTGCCTCGGTCCGACTCTGACAGCCATTTCACTGCTCAGCCTCGGCACGGGATCCCCCGGGCGGGGCGCCCTGTTGGGCCTGTTCTACTGCCTGGGACTGGGTATCCCGTTTCTGTTGGTCGCTCTTGGGTTCAACTGGATGGCCAGTGCGATTGCCTGGTTGAAACGCCACATTCGCGCGATCAACAGAGTTGGCGGCTCCATGCTGATCCTGATCGGGGTGCTCATGGCTAGCGGCGTGTGGACACTGTGGATCTACAGCATGCAAGCACTGATTGGTGGGGTTGTGCTCCCGATCTAGCAGGGCTCACCGTCACGCTTCCCGCTCATTCATCCCATTCTCTTTTGAAGGAACCGCCATGAACCAATTCCTCACCCGCCGCACTTTCCTTGGCGCATCGATCGCCACGGCGACCACGGTTGCACTGGCAGCCTGCAGCACACCATCCCCGAACTCGCGACCGTCCGACCGGATTCTGCCGGACGATCCGATGATCGCCAAAGTCGAGGCACGCCGCCCCGCTACCGGGCGCAGGAGCACACAACAGTTGAACGCCGGGGCGTTTGCCACCAGCGTCGCCGGTACGACGCTGACGACCTGGGGCTACAACGGCTCCCTCACCGGGCCCACGATCCGAGCAGCAGTCGGCGACCGGCTGGAGGTTGCCGTATCCAACGCTCTTGCAGAAGCCACCACCGTGCACTGGCACGGCCTGGCGCTCCGAAACGACGCCGACGGCGTCCCTGACCTCACACAGAACGCCATCGCCCCAGGATCCGACTTCAACTACAAGTTCCGGCTCAACCGGCCGGGCACCTATTGGTACCACTCGCACGCCGAAATGCAACGCGAGCGGGCCCTCTACGGTGCCCTCATCATCGAGGATCCAAAAGAACCACTGTCCTACGACCAGGACTGGGTCATTGTGCTGGACGACTGGCTCGACGGCATTACCGGCACTCCTCAGGAAGCCCTCGACGAACTGTCCATGGGAATGAACATGTCCGGGATGGACATGACGATGAAGCACATGCTGATGGGGTCCCACAGCTCCTACCTCGGCGGTGACGCAGGTGACGTGACGATGCCGGCGCATCTGTTCAACGATAAAACCACCAGTGACGCGGAAATCTTTGCCAGCCGCCCGGGCAACCGCATTCGCCTGCGCATCATCAACGCAGCAGGCGACACCGCTTACCGGGTCGGTGTGCCGGGACAGAAAATCACCCTCACCCACGCGGACGGATTCCCCGTCAAGCATCAAGACGTGGACGCAGTCGTCCTGGCCATGGGGGAACGTATCGACGCGATCCTCACCGTCGCGACCGGTTTCACACCGGTCGTCGCTTTACCAGAGGGCAAGAAAGGCGTCGCGCACGGCCTCATCAGCACCGGCACCGGGACGGCCCCCGATACGAACGGGCTGCCCACCGTACTCGATGGGAAGGTCACCGACGGCGGTCGTCTGAAAGCACACGAGTCCGTCCTGCTGTCACCCCGGTCGCCCAACCGCGTTCACACCATGCGCCTGACCGGCACCATGGCAAAGTACGACTGGGGCATAAACGGTCGACGTTTTGACATGATGACCCCCTTCGCGGGCGCCTTCGAGGTCGCCGTCAACGACCGCATCCAAGTGAAGATCATCAACCAGACGAAGATGTGGCACCCCATGCATCTGCACGGGCACACCTTCCAAATCGCCGGCGACGGAGCACGGAAGGATACGGTCATCGTTCGGCCCAACGAGACGGTGACGTTCGAATTCGACGCGGACAACCCGGGCCAATGGCTCGCACATTGCCACAACGCCTATCACGCCGGCCGCGGCATGATGGGGGTCTTTTCTTACGTTCGCTGACGGGTGCCGACGGACGCGAGACGGGTCTCCAACATGGAGGGAATGCTCAGCTAAATTGAAATACTATGAGTGATAGTAGTTTGGGGTTGTCCCGGCAGGTGGTGATTGGAGCTGGGTTATGGGGCGAGTTTTGCTGTCAACAACGATTTTGGCAGCGTTTCTCGGTGGTGTGGTGGCCTTGATGGCCCCTTGCTGCGCCTCAGTCATGTTGCCGGCCTTTTTGCTTCCAGCTTCCGTAGCCGAAGCCAGATCCTGGCGATGACATTCGTATTCGCGGCCGGTGTCGGCACGATCATTCTCCCCATCGCCCTAGGTGCTGCCGTCCTCAGCCGCGTTTTGTTCCAGTATCACTTCGGGATTTTTAGTGCAGTCGGCGTCGCGATGGTGGGCCTGGGAATCGCCACGCTTGCGGGTTGGAAAATGATGCTGCCCATGCCGTCTGGCCGAGGCGGCGGAACCGGTATCGGTTCTGTATACGGTCTCGGTGTCTTCTCTGGGGCCGCCAGCGCGTGCTGTGCACCGGTTTTGGCTGGCGTGGCGGCGCTCTCCGGGGCCGCCTCGTCCTTCCCTGCTGCTACTGCCGTGGGCGTGGCTTACGTATTCGGGATGGTGGCTCCCTTGTGTGCTTTGGCGCTGGTCTGGGACCGGAAAGACTGGGGAGCTAACCGCCTGCTCTCTTCCACGACCGTCCCGATTGGGCCCGGAACCCGGTGGAGGTTGCCCTTGGGAACTCTGCTCTCGGGTGCGCTGATGATCACAATGGGTGTGATCACCATCGTCTTGGCCGTGCAGGGACCCGGCATGGCACCCGATGGGTGGCAGGTTGGGCTTGCGGCTGCACTGGGGCACTGGGCCGCCGTCATTCAAGAGTACCTCTCCTTCGTGCCCGGGTGGGTCTCGACCGTTGCCGTGTTCGCCGCCCTGGGCCTCCTACTCTGGAAGGCCGTGCGTAGCCGCACGAGCTCGAGCTCACCAACAACAGATGCCGTCGAGGCGGATTCTTGCGCCTCCTGCTCTACAGACCAGCCAACGTTGGAGGCTTCACCTGAAGCCCTCGCGTCGACCAGATCGACCGAGAGGTCCAGCCGCACTCATGCAGAGGAGTCAGACTAATGGCAGCGAACAAGCAGCGCCCGCAACCACCCGCCACACGCACCTTCGTGCGCCGAGCGATCGTGATCGTCGTGGCGGTCGCGGTGGCAGCGACCATCCTCGTCTCCCTCCTCACGCAGACCACGAATCCCACGAGGAAAGAGGACGCCGCTCCCGTCAGTTACACGGTCGGGGCACCTGGCCCGGGAGTCGAAGCGCCCGCCTTCTCACTGCCTTCCACGGCCGGCGGAACCGTTAATCTGAGTGACTACCGCGGCAAATCAGTGATGCTCTTTTTCCACGAAGGCATCGGATGCCAGCCGTGCTGGGACCAGATCCGGGATCTGGAGTCCGCACAGGCTCAACTAAAGTCCGCCGGTATTGACCAAGTCCTCACCATCACCAGCGGGCCAGTGGAACTGATTGCCCAGAAGATGGCCGACGACAAGCTGACCGCTGTTGCACTGGCCGACACCCAGCTGGATGTCTCCGTGACCTATCAGACCAACAAATACGGCATGATGGGCGATTCTCGCAATGGACATAGCTTCATCCTGGTTGGGCCACGGGGAAAATTCAGTGGAGGGCCGACTACGGCGGGCCGCCGAACTACACGATGTATGTGCCCATCGATCAGATAATCGCGCAGCTGACATCAGCCCGGGCGAACTCGTGATGATAATCACGATCCTGACCCAGGCCTCCTGCCCCTCCTGTGATCAAGCAAAGCTGGTGCTCTCCCGACTGGCCCGTGACCACCCGTTTGAGGTTCTGGAAATCGGGCTGGGTACCGACGAGGGGCGGGGCCTCGCGGTTCGCCACGGCGTAGCTTTTGCGCCGGGCGTCCTCATCGACGGGGTCATGTTCAGCTACGGGCGCCTTTCGGAGAAAAAGCTGGCCCGGCATCTGTCGCAACACCCCACGGCCGCCGAATCACGCTCCGGCACGGTCGCTCATCACAACAGACAACAAGAGTAGAAAGAAGCGGCCGAATGGCGAGCAAAAAAAACAGTGCAGACCGGCAGACGATCGTTGCGGCTGCACGAGCAGAGATGAAGCGGAGCGAGCGGCGTCGGAGTTTCTGGATCTATGGCTCCGGCGCCGTCGTCGCTATCGTCGTCGCGGCAATAGTCGCCTCCGTCTTCGTCGTCAATCAGCAAAGCAAGGATGCGGTCACCGCAGCAGCAGACAAGCCCATCAGCGGCGTGCAGAGCTTCGACGGACTCAGCCGAAACCACGTGAACAACGAGGTTGCCTTTCCGACGCTTCCCCCTGTCGGCGGAGATCACTCTGCCGAGCTGACTAACTGCGGCGTATACACGCAGCCAGTTGACACCTGGCGGGCCGTGCACTCGCTCGAGCATGGCGCGGTCTGGATCACCTACCGTTCCGATCTGCCGCAAGATCAGATTGACACCCTGACCGCAGATGCGGCATCGAACCCGTACGAACTGTTGAGCCCGTATCCCGACCGCCCCGCCCCGGTGATCGTAAGCGCCTGGGGAAAACAACTCCAACTGGACAGTGTGGATGACTCCCGCCTGCCGGTGTTCCTGCAGGCCTACCTGCAGGGCCCCCAGACGCCCGAACCCGGGGCACCCTGCTCCGGCGGCGTCCAAGGCTAATCAACACCGCCCCCGCGGGACGCGCATCGGGACGTGCATTACTATGAAAGATAGTTGACTGGGGACGTCGACTCAACCAATGTGCAGAAGGGAGCCACAGATGGTGCGACCACTCGGCACGCTGGAGCAGTTGGTCATGGACCGTATCTGGTCCTGGGGGCACCCGGTCGCCGTCCGCGAGGTGTTGGAAGATCTACAGCACGAACGCACTCTGGCCTACACAACGGTGATGACAGTGATGGACAACCTCCGCCGCAAAGGCATGCTGACCCGGGAGAAGGACGGCCGGGCCTACCTCTACAAAGCGGCACAGACTCGCGAGCAACACACCGCTGCGTTCATGGGTGAGGTTCTTGCCGGAGGAGCGGACACGGCGGTGACGCTTTTGCATTTCCTCGAACACATCCCGCCTGAGGAAGTCGCCAGCCTTCGCAATGCGCTGGATGACCACCTTCAAGGTCGAAAAAGCATAGCTCCATGACAGCGCCAGCTGTTTTGACAGTCTTTGCCGTGGCCCTTGCCTTGCTCGGGCCAGCACTGCTGAGCCGGGCTTCATGGCTCGAGCGGTCTCCACGAATCGGCATCGCCGCATGGCAGGCGCTGAGCGTCTCCCTTGTTTCGGCGGCGCTGCTCGCCGGCCTGAGCCTGGCGGTGCCGGCAATTCCCTGGACCACGGACCTCGGCCAGTTGATCCGCACCTGCGCCATGACCATCGTTGCGCAATACTCCACTCCTGGCGGTGCCGTTGTCAGCGCCACCGGGGCCGCCGCAGCGCTGGTCATCCTCGCCCGAGTCGCCTACTGCGTCGTCGCTGATAGAACGCTCGCGGCCCGCAACAGGAAGGCGCAACTGGACGCCCTGGCCCTGATCGCGCGACCCCACCTCCGCTACGACGCGCTCGTCGTCGAGCACCCGGCCGCCGCCGCATACTGCTTACCCGGCCGCGGCCGCCAAATCGTTCTAACCAGTGCGGCCTTGTCCGCCTTGGATCATAGTCAGCTCCTGGCGGTCCTGGCCCACGAGCGCGCGCACCTACGAGGTCGCCACGACCTGATCCTGGCAGCGGCCGACTCCCTACAGCGGGCGTTCCCACGTATCGCGGCATTCCGCACCGCCCGCACGGAGCTGGGCCGGCTCGTTGAGATGCTCGCCGATGACAATGCCGCCCGTCAGAGCGATCGCACCACGGTAGCAACGGCACTGGTGCGCCTGGCCGAGCATGGAATGACTCCCGTGACGGCTCTGGGCGCGGGCGGAGAGTCAGCCCTCAGCCGAGTCCGAAGGCTCATTTCACCCGTCCGGCCCCTCGGGGCCGGACGGACAACCCTGGCAGCCCTGGCCCTGGGGATACTCCTTTCAGTGCCCGTGTTCGTCGCCATTGCACCGGCATCCGCGGCGACGCCAATGCCACCCTGCCCGGTAAGCGGACAAGCCCTGACGATGTAGCCTGCGAACACAGAAACCCCCATCCGTTACGGATGGGGGTTTCTGTGTGCGCTATCCTCGCAACGTCGCTACTTCCTGGCGCAAACGCGCCAGCTCGGCCACGTCCTCGGCGCTCGGGCCGGCGTCGTGCAGGATTTGAGCGGCCCCGCCGTGGACAGAACTCCCCTTACGCATAGGACGGATGCAGAAGAGGTAGGTGAAAGTCAGTGAGGCCGTCAAAACTACCGCAGGGAGGACGGTTTCGCTCACCGGACGCCCGCGTCTCCGGGCTGTGCCGAGGCACCGCTCCGGCTCGCCCGCAACCGGTCCACCTCCGTGCGGAGGTTGGTCAACTCCTCTTTGTCGGCCGGTGCCATGGCCGTCAGCGCGTCAGGTGCCTTCTTCCCACGCAACATGAACCACATCATCAACCCCATGCCGACCGGGCAGGCGAGCAGGGCGAGACCATACAGTGCCGCGCCCACCGCTACTCCTCAGCCTTTCCGTGTTCGCGACCGGGCGTAGCAGGCCTCATCGGGTGATGATGAGTCATCATCGCTTCATGCATGTTGGCCATGCCGTTCGTCGCAGCCACCATGTCTGGCATGTCTGGCATCGTGTGCACGTGCGCGGCAACCGTCGCATCGCGGCCGTCACCCGCCGCCTGGGGAATCGTTACCGACAGGCTACTGTCCGTGGCAATGCTCTCGGCGGCATAGGCCGGAGCGACGGCACCTGCCGCAAGCAGGGCACCGGCGGTAAGAGAGTAAATCCAAATTCGTGAGCGCATGAGCGCCTCCTTTGTTGTTAAATACTATCCATGATAGTAGATGAGCTGAGCCATGATCGCAGTCAACGGCAACGCACAGGAAAGTCGATGCAAACTGCCGATGAAAACCGATGATCACGTATGCGTATACCCCCCGTGGGTATATGGTGGGGAGTGTTCCACGGGTTGGAAAGCCGTTCTTGTGGAGCCGATTTAAGGAATGGGATCGTCACATGAGCGAGAAATTTGAAACTACCGTCGTGGAAGTGCGGGGGGTGCAGTGGGCCTCCTCGCAAGCGATCGTTGAGTCAGTGCTCGCCCGCCGGCCCGGCGTGGTGACTGTTGAAGCGAATCCAGTGGCGCAGACGGCCAACGTGACCTTCGATCCCGGACAGACCTCCGTCGCTGACCTGGCGGGATGGATCCGGGAATGCGGTTACCACTGCGCTGGACGCTCCGTGCCCGATCACATCTGCGACCCGATGGCGGAATCCGTCACCGACCACGCCACACATGAAATGAAACCCGGGCAACCGGCTCGAACCATGCAGGAGACCATGGGACATGGTGGTGCCCACGGCGACATGTCCATGGCTGGCATGATCCGGGACATGCGCAACCGGCTTCTGGTGGCGGCCATCCTGTCGGTTCCGATCACTCTGTGGTCGCCGATCGGCCGGGAAGTTTTCGGTTTCACGGTTCCCACCCCGTTCGGGCTGCGCGATGACGTGTTCGCGTTGATACTGTCCCTGCCAGTCGTTTTCTATTCGGCTTGGATCTTTTTCGATGGGGCCGTCCGGGCTCTGCGGGCTCGCACCCTCGACATGATGGTGCTGGTGGCCGTCGGTGTTGGAGCGGGCTGGCTCTATAGCCTGTTCGTCACCCTCACCGGTGGCGGGGATGTCTTCTACGAGGCTGCAACCGTTCTAACCAGCTTCGTCCTCTTGGGACACTGGTTCGAAATGCGGGCCAGGGGCGGCGCAAACGATGCCATTCGCACGCTTCTCGAGTTGGCCCCGTCCCTGGTATTGGTCATCCGGGACGGAGAACCGGTTGAGGTCCCGACGGCGGAGGTTGTCCCCGGCGACCTGCTTCTGGTGCGGCCCGGAGCCAAAGTTCCAACTGACGCCGTTGTGGAAGACGGTGAGTCTGACATTGACGAATCCATGGTCACCGGGGAGAGCCTTCCCGTCGCAAAGAGCGTCGGATCGACCGTGATCGGCGCCACAGTCAACACCACCGGAACCCTTCGCGTGCGCGCGACCAAAGTCGGCGCCGATACCGCGCTCGCTCAGATCGTGGCCCTGGTCCAGGAAGCGCAGAACTCCAAGGCACCCGGACAACGCCTCGCCGACCGCGCAGCCTTCTGGCTCGTGCTCGTAGCCCTCATCGGCGGCAGCGCCACCCTCGGCGCCTGGCTCCTGGCCGGCGCGAGCCTTCCTACCGCGATCCTCTTCGCGATCACCGTCGTCGTCATCACCTGCCCGGATGCGCTCGGCCTGGCGACACCGACCGCCATCATGGTCGGCACCGGCCTGGGCGCCAAACGCGGAGTCCTCTTCAAGACCGCGACCGCGTTGGAGACCTCGGCTCGCATCGACACAATCGTCCTGGACAAGACGGGGACACTGACCAAGGGCGAACCCGAAGTGACGGACTTCATAGCTGTTGGGATGGATGAGAAAGAGTTGCTGGCCCTTGTCGCTGCCGTGGAACGGGAGTCCGAGCATCCACTCGCCGCAGCCGTCGTCCGTTACGCCGTTGCGCGCGGCGCGACAGCGCTGGAAGCATCGGCGTTCCGCAACGTGCCGGGACATGGTGCCGGCGCCACGGTCACACGGCGCCAGGTGTTTGTCGGCAACCGCAAACTCATGGTTGCTCAGGGCATCGATATCGATCCGGTGTCCACGCAGCGTCAGACGCTGGCCGCGACCGGACGGACGGCGGTCCTCGTCGCCGTTGACGGAAAGACCGTTGGGGTCATCGCCCTGGCTGACGCCGTCCGGGAAACCGCGGAAGCCGCCGTCGTCGCTCTGCACGACGCGAACATTGAGGTCGTCATGCTCACAGGCGACAATGAGGCGACCGCGCAGCGAATCGCATCCTTGCTCCACATCGATGTTGTGATCGCCGAGGTGCTCCCGGAAGACAAAGCCGCGAAAATCAAAGAGCTGCAGGCCTCCGGCAAGCGAGTTGCGATGGTCGGCGACGGCGTCAACGACGCTCCGGCCTTGGCCCAGGCGGACCTGGGCATCGCCATCGGGGCGGGAACGGATGTCGCCATCGATACGGCGGACGTGGTCCTGATGCGGTCCGACCCCCTCGACGTCCCCATCGCCCTGCGCATCGGCAAAGCCACCGTACGCAAGATGCGGCAGAACCTCGGCTGGGCGGTCGGCTACAACGCGATCGCGCTCCCCATCGCTGCCGGCGTTTTCTTCACGACGTTCGGCATCCGGCTCAGTCCCGAAATCGCCGCCATCTCTATGTCCGGCTCCAGCGTCATCGTCGCAGTCAACGCACTGTTCCTCAAGCGACTTCGACTCCCCGGACAGCCTGAGAGCGCAACGGCCCCCGCAATCGAAGGCGGACGCGGTGTCGACGCTTCAGTTTCAGCCTGACTGGTCGGTGGCACGCAGGGGAACAGTAACCACGAACGTGGCACCCTGCCCTCGTCCGGCAGACGCGGCTGTGATGTCCCCGCCGTGCCCGCGGGCGATTTCTCGAGCGATCGTGAGTCCAATTCCCGATCCTGCTGATCGGCGGCCCTGGCCGGGCACACGGTAGAACCGCTCGAACACACGCTCCGTATCGTCTGGGGCCAGGCCCACACCGGTGTCGGTGACACTGACTTCACCCCGGCTGCCGACGGCGCGTGCGGTGATCGTGACGGCCCCGCCGGCGGGAGTTGCGTGCAGGGCGTTGCCGAGCAGGTTGGTCAGAACCTGGGTGATCCGGTCGGGGTCGACCTGGACGGGCAGGGCGGTGTCGGCGTCGACGTTCAGCGTGATGTCCGAATCGTCAAATTGAGGCAGGAGGCGCGCAGCGGCGCGGTGAGCGAGGTCGGCCAGGTCCTCATTGGTCGGATGCAGGTCAAGGCGCTGCTCCTGGGCGCGCGACAGGCTGGAGAGGTCGTCGGAGAGGCGGTGCAGCCGGCGCAGTTCCTCGCTGAGGGAGGCGAAGGTGTCGGGGCTCGCGCTGAACACGCCATCGATCAACCCCTCCACATAGCCGTCCAGGACGGTCAGCGGGGTGCGCATCTCATGCGCGACCTCTCCCAGCAGCCGGGTGCGCCGGGACTCCGTGTCGGCCAGGGCCTCGGCGAGGGTGTTGACGTCGGTGGCTAGGGCAGCTAGTTCCGGCTCGGACGGGACGGGGACTCTGCCTCCGTATTTTCCGGCGGCGATCAGTTTCGTGGCGGCCCGCACCGCGTTGAGGGGGCGCAGCAGTCGCCCGGTGACGGCCGCGGCCACGAAACCGGCGGCGGCGACACTGGCCAGCACCCCGACGAGGAGCGAGGTCGTGAGCGCGGAGACGAATGCTGACCGCACGCTCGTCGCATCCATGGTCCCCATGGACATCCCGTTGCCCTCACTGTTCATCGCCATCCCCAGCCGGTCTTCGAACAGGCGCGGGGCGAGCAACGAGATCGTCAGGTAGGCGACTACACCGCCGACCACGGCAACCGCGGCGTAGGAGATGAACAACCGCCAGGACAGTCGCATCTTCATAGGGGCCGGCCCACGAATTTGTAGCCCACACCCCGAACGGTGGCGATCAGGTGCGGATCGCCGGCGTCGTCGCCGAGTCGGGCGCGCACACTGCGGATATGGACATCGACGACGCGTTCGTCACCGTAGAAGTCATAGCCCCAGACTTTCTCGAGCAGTTGCGCTCGGGAGAACACTCGCCCGGGCTCGGCGGCAAGTGCCGCGAGGAGGTCGAATTCCAGGCTGGACAGCGCGATGGAAGCCCCATTCACCTCGACCTCGCGGTGATCGGGGTTGACGGACAACCCGTCGAAGCGGAGAGGGGCATCTGCGTCGGTCCGGTCGCGCCGCCTGTCTCGGCGCAGCATGGCCTTCACCCGGGCTGTGACTTCACGCGGGCTGAACGGCTTGGTCACATAGTCATCCGCCCCCACACCGAGTCCGACAAGCTTGTCGACCTCCTCGGCCCTGGCCGTGACCAGGATGACGTACGCGTCGCTGAAGCTGCGCAGCTGGCGGAGGACCTCGAGCCCGTCCATGCCCGGAAGCATGACGTCCAGGAGTACCAGGGCCGGAGGGTCGTCAAGGAGGGCCGTTAGCGCCTCATCGCCGTCCGCGGCCTCTGCCACGTCGTAACCCTCCGCCTCCAGATAGCCGCGTAGGACCGTCCGGATTTGCGGCTCATCGTCAACGACCAGGACCTTCTGCATGGTTCACCCCTTACCCTGATTATGGTCGCAACGACTGGGCGAAGGCCCGGCGGCTTAGGGACCGCCTAGCCGCCGAGGCGGACCCGAGCTCAAGGAACTCGTTGAGGGAGAACTTTTATCGGGCCTTTTCGTCGATTACTTTCAACCGTTCCCGGTATTCCGTGGCGTCCAATTCGCCCTTCGCGAAGCGATCATCAAGGATTTGACGCGCTGGACTCCGCTCGCTTTCCCCTGAGACGACCGAAGTGTTTCCGCGTCGACCTGCGCGATCGGTACCGCCCGCAAAAGTTCGCACGGCCAAGACGATCAGCAAGACGATCGCGACCATCATGAGGAGCCCGACTGGCCACCCCCACGCCATGTTGTATCCGTTTCCCCACATCATTTTCTTTGTGCTCCTTCGTTTTTCGCGTTGTTGTTGATTGTGATCGCCCGGATCCCGGGCCTCTTATTTAGGAGACCGTCAGCTCGCTGTACATTCCGGCCGAATAGTGTCCGGGGAGGTTGCAGACGACTTCGTATAGTCCCGGCGCCAGCTTCAACGTGGCCCAGCTGGAGGCCCCGGGAGCGATTCCCTCGCCGGCGCCAGAACCGCAGGTCGAGGACGCCTCGCCGAGACTACCGGCCTCGTCTACATTGCCGTTACCAGACAGGGGTCGGGTGCCGACGGCCTGAGAATCAGGCAGGGGCAGAACGACCAGCTCGTGGCTGATGCTGCCATCATTCGTGGCCAGAAAAGACACAGTCCCGTGACTGATGTTCGCATGATCAAGGCTCAGGCGCATCGCTCCACCGGGCATCCACCCATTGCCACCACCGGACATCATGCCGTTGCCGTTGCCCATCCTGGCGCCTCCCATATTCGACAGGGCCACGTTCACGACGGTGCCAGACGGCCGCGGGGCCGGGCATGAAGATCCAGAGCCGAGCCAGGAGGCGGCTTGCCCACCGTTGAGCGCACTGACTGCTCCCACCGACAGCCCGGTCAGACCAACCGCTGCCAGGAGGCCGCCGGTGATCGCCGTTGCAAATAAAGTTTTCTTTTGCATGATGTACTCCTCCAACGTCTAACGTCTGGTCGTTTCCATTCCTGAGCCCGTACGCGTGCCCGTGCCCGTGCCCGTGCCCGTGCCCGTGTGCATACCCATACCTGCACCAAATGCCGCGCCCATTCCCTCGCCCGGGCTGTGGGCCGTGTTCACCATCGTGTCGATGCGGCTCTTCATCTCTGCAACGGCGGCCGCCCTCTGATCAGGTGTCAGCGTGTTGGCGGCGTCGAGATTGGTCTTGAACGCCGCGACCATGGCGTCTTCAAGCCCAGATACTGATTTGCCCTGAGCCTGGGCGGCGTCCGCGAGGGACTTGCCCGACTGCATCTGGTCCTGCAGCTCGGTCTGGCTCAGGCCGAGGTAACTCGCGACGGCGGTCATGGGCGAATTCTGGCCGGAAGCCATCCCGGCCATATGGCCGAACGTGTGGTGGCCAACGGGTGACGAGGACGTCGATACAGGCTGTGGAGTCGGCCCTGAGCCGGTAGCCGCCTGCGCGGCGACAACGCCGCCAGATACAAGCGCTCCTGCAAGTCCGAGTCCCGCCAGCCCCAAGGTCATGCTCTTCCGATTGAACTTCATCTTTCCCAGCCCCTTTCGCGTTTAGCCACCTAGTTGGTGTCTACACACCAGCATGCAGACCGCGCATGAAGCTTCGGCCCCTGGGCGTGTGAAGGTTTGATGAAACGCGCCGGCCGAGCTGCAACCGAAAACAGCACCACCTGGTTCGCAAGGGTGACGCCCACGCTCCTTGAAAAAAGTCTTCTCCCAAGCTGCACTGTCCCCAACGTGCCATCGCGCGCAATGCGGAGTGGTTCAACGCTCGCGGAAGAGAACTAATTGGACGCGACCAATGGGCGCCCGCGACGCTTTGACATGAAGAACCCGCTCGCGGGTTCCTTCGACATCGCAGTCAACGAGCGCGTCCAAGTTAAGGTCGTCTATGAAACCAAAATGTGGCACCCATGCATCCACACGGGCACACGTTCCAGCTCGCCGGGACCGGTGCAAGAAGACGACACAGTCATCGACTGTCCAAAGGAATCAGTGACATTCGAGTTCCAGGCGGACAATCCTGGGCAGTGGCTCACCCGCTGTCGGCGACCTGCTGGTCGAACCATGCGTCTAGCCGATCTGCGTCGCTGGACCGGCCGAGCCAGACTCTAGCTCCGCGCTTCGGCCTGGAGGGTTTTCAGGGCTGAGCGAAGGCGAGTATCGGCATCGGTGGCAACCTCTTGAATCGCCGAGGAATCGCTGAGCTGCACCATGGTCTGCGGGTCGATTGCCTGGACCACGGTCACCGTGGCATCTGGGCCACGCCGAACGACAACATTACAGGGCAGCAGTAAGCCCATGTCCGGTTCAGCGGTGAGGGCGCGTTGAGCCAGCACCGGATTGCAGACGCCGAGAATGACGTAGTCGCCGAGAGTCTGAGCGCTTTCGACCCCCAATTTGGCTTCGAACGTGGATCGGACATTGATTTCCGAGAGGACGCCGAAGCCCTGTTCGGTCAGCAATTCTCGAGTTCGATGCACCGCTTCTTCGTAAGGCAGGGCGACTGTGACGGTATGTGCGTAACTCATGGGGTTCTCCAATGATTGTTTCTTTGATTGCGCTATAAAACAGTGTGTTCGCGACGGGTTTAGGTCGCTTCGATGATGCCCATCATTCCTTGGTCTTCGTGGTCGAGGATGTGGCAGTGGTACACCGTGGTACCGGCGAAATCGTCAAAGGAGATGCGCACTCTGGCGCTACCGTTCGCGGGCACGTTGACTACGTCCTGCCAGATGACACCTTTCACGGGGCGGCCTGCTTGTTCGATGAGCTGCATCGGCCAGACGTGCAGGTGGAACGGATGATCCATCGGACTGGTGTTGGTGAGCGTCCATTCCTCGACGGAACCGCCCCGCACCTTCACATCTACCCTCGATGGATCAAAGGGGTTTCCGTTGATTGTGAAGCTCATCATGCCCGAGCCCATGCCTCCACCACCCATTCCCATGGCAAGGGTCAGTTCTCGTCTCGCTGTGACCGTGGCGGTTCGAAGATCGCGGGGCGCGGTCTGCTCGGGCACTGGGGCAGGGGCGGCAGCTTGCGCTCCGGTGACGTTCAGGGTGAGCAGGTCCGCGCCCGAGGACGCGACCTGGGTGCCGCCCATCATGCCCGAAGCGGCGCCCCTGTCCACGGGAAGCGTACGCAGAATCGATGCCCCGGCCGTTGTAGTAACAAGGAGATCGGCCCGATTGCCTGGCGTGAGGACGATCTCCTCAACATCCTGCGGACTCGCGAAGCGCCCGGAGTCCATCCCGAGCAGTTGCAGGTGTTGTCCGTCCAAACGCAGCCGAAGGTATCGGGAAACGCAGGCGTTGATGATTCTCCACCGTTCGCGTTCCAACGGTCGGACATTCAGGCGCGGGGTGAGCTGACCGTTGACCAGGACCAAGTTGCCTTCCCTGCCAGCCATTCGATCCATCGGGGAAACCGTCTGAACCCTCCCTGACCCGTCAAGGCTGACGTCTGAGATGACCAGGATTCGTTCCCGGCTGACCGGGATGGGGTTAGGGTCCTCGACGACGATCGCCCCGTACAGGCCGCCAAAGACCTGGTCAGCTACCATCCCGTGGTGATGGGGGTGATACCAGAAAACGCCCGGCGGGTGATTCTCCGGCAGCAGGTACTCGTACTCGAAACCAGTGCCCGCCTCAACAGCAACGAAAACATTGTCGCTATTACCCTCCGGGGAGACATGCAGGCCATGAACATGCAAATTGGTGGCAACGCTCAAGCCATTTCGAAGGCTCAGGCTCAGCCGATCACCCGGGCGGAGGAACAGGGTCGGCCCGGGAAGACCACCGTTGTAGGAAAGCGCCCTCGCCTGCCTGCCGGCGATCCGCACCTGGCCCTCAGCCGCTTCGAGTTGCACCTGCAATCGACCGTTGGCGCTTCGGAGCAGTTGCGGTTCCACAGACTTCGGCCCTGCGACGGGACTCGACCCGGAATTCCAATCCCAGAGTAAGCCAGTCCCGCCGACAACGGTCCCTGCAACGCCCAAGCCGCCCAGCACGAGCACGTTTCGCCTGGAAAGGGGCTTCACGGCTTGCTCTCACCGAGCACGCTCAACCGTTCCTGATATTGCTCGGTGGGCACCTCGCCATTGGCGTAGCGCTCATCGAGGGCCTGTCGGGCAACGCTCTTCGCAGGCCGAGCAGGCAAGATCCCCGCGTCTTCAGCCGAGGCGTCCCGGCGTGATCTACTGCCGAAGGACCGTACCGCCCAGATCACGAGAAGCACAACTCCAGCGGCCACCGACAGTCCCAATATTCCGCCCCAGCCCTGCATGTTGAACCCGTTTCCCCACATCATCCTGTGACTCCTTCAACATTCGCTGCGCGATGGCCCGGTGTGCCCGTCGCCCTGCTTCCACGCTATTTTGGAAATACCCCGTTGGGTATATTGCTCTTCTTTTCGGATGATACTCCCGGCCAGTTCCGGGTCGAGGGCTCCGGCTCCGGCTACAGCTACTCCGGAGTGGGCGGGTTGAACGCGTTGATCGGTATCGTGCCCACGACGGCGTCAACGCCGGTCACCATCGGATCCCAACTCCAACTGGTCTCAGGGTATTTGATACCTCTCGAGGTATCATCACGCGTGACAGGCGTAACACACCTGCAAGAAAAGAGGAGTGGGCCATGATGTGGGGATACGGCGGGAATATGGGCTGGTCGTGGCTGTTTGGGCTGCTCCTGGTGATCGGAATCGTGTTGCTGATCGTGGTTGCCGTGCGAGTGTTCAGCCGAGGCGGCAATCGAGGCGGCGACCCGGGTGCAACTGGACCGGACCCTCGTCGGAGCCGGGCTCGTCAGATTCTCGATGAGCGATACGCCAAGGGTGAACTGACGGCCGAGCAGTACCGTGAACAGGCCCAAGTCCTCGGCGAGAACCGATAATGGGACGGATACGGACGCAGATTCGGCGCCGATTCGCCGCAG
Source organism: Cryobacterium sp. TmT2-59 (assembly GCF_004403545.1). Lineage (NCBI taxonomy): Bacteria > Bacillati > Actinomycetota > Actinomycetes > Micrococcales > Microbacteriaceae > Cryobacterium > Cryobacterium sp. TmT2-59. The sequence goes on from NZ_SOGM01000060.1 coordinate 25,766, forward strand.
TTCTGAAGTCTCGAGGCAATGGCGCTTAAAAACCTGTTGCGGGTGCCCGTGAGACGAGACTTGCTTGAATCGCGTCTAGGGGCGTGGGTCAGTAACGGCAAAGTTTAAAACGCCGCCGGATTTCCCGTCCTTGGCCGTGGGGTCTGGGGGAACTTGAGCACGTTGACTTGGTCGTGGATGACGGGGTCGAAGCTGGCGCGGGCGTGAACAAGCGATTCCGGGCGTTCGAGCCGGCGGCGGTGATGTTGGTACCGCCG
>NZ_SOGM01000011.1:0-3745 GCF_004403545.1 Cryobacterium sp. TmT2-59
GATCTCGTTGCGCTTCTTCTCACCGCCGGAGAAGCCCTCGTTCACGTTGCGCTCGGCGAAGGACTTGTCCATCCGGAGCGCCTTCATCGACTCGCGCACGTCCTTGATCCAGGTGCGGATGGGCGGCGCCGTGCCGTCGATCGCGGTCTTCGCGGTGCGGAGGAAGTTCGTCACGGTCACGCCGGGGATCTCGACCGGGTACTGCATGGCCAGGAACAGGCCGGCGCGGGCGCGCTGGTCCACGGTCATCGTGGTGACCTCTTCGCCGTCGAGCAGGATCGAGCCGCTGTCGACGGTGTACTTGGGGTGACCGGCGATCGTGTACGCGAGGGTGGACTTGCCGGAGCCGTTGGGCCCCATGATGGCGTGGATCTCGCCCTCGTTGATGGTGAGGTTCACACCGTGCAGGATCTGCTTGGTGCCCTGCTCGGTCTCGACGCTGACGTGCAGGTCGATGATCTGTAGCACTGACATGGAATTCTCTTTCGNCAGGTCGATGATCTGTAGCACTGACATGGAATTCTCTTTCGTTTCTTCGGCGCAAGCGCCGGTAAGTGGGGGGGGAAGGTCAGACCGGGACGATGACGGAGGGGTCGATGTAGACGTCCCCGTCGATCAGGTCGACCTTGTACACGGGGACAGGCTCGTAGGCCGGAAGGTTCAGCGGTTTGCCGGTCTTGAGGGAGAACTTGGAACCGTGGGCCCAGCACTCGACGGTGTCGTCCTCGACGAACCCCTCGGACAGGGAGATGTCGCCGTGGGTGCAGGTGTCGCCGATCGCGAACACGGCGTCGGCGGCGTCCCGGACGACGACGATGGGCACGCCGTCGATCTCGACCTTGACGGCCTCATTGATGCCGAGTTCTTCGAAGGCGCAGATCTTCGTGGACGCCATGTTATTTTTCCTCTGTTCCGAGTAGTTCTGCTTCGATGGCCAGTTGGAGGCGGTCTTCGAGGGCGGGGGATCCGATCTGCTGCACGATCTCGCTGAGGAAGCCGCGCACGACCAGACGCCGCGCCTCGTCTTCCGNGTCTTCGGCGCAGGCGCCGGTAAAAAATGGGAGTGGCCGACGGGTCGGCCGGGGGTCTGCCGGTGGTGGGGCGGCGACGGATGCTTAGCTCGGGCTGCTCGCGGTCAATTCTGCTTCGATGGCCAGTTGGAGGCGGTCTTCGAGGGCGGGGGATCCGATCTGCTGCACGATCTCGCTGAGGAAGCCGCGCACGACCAGACGCCGCGCCTCGTCTTCCGTGATGCCGCGGGACTGCAGGTAGAACAACTGCTCATCATCGAACCGACCCGTCGCACTCGCGTGCCCGGCACCCTTGATATCGCCGGTCTCGATCTCCAGGTTCGGGATCGAGTCCGCCCGGGTGCCCTCCGTCAACACGAGGTTGCGGTTCTGCTCGTAACTGTCCGTGCCCGCCGCGTTCCGCCCGATGAGCACGTCACCGATCCACACCGTGCGGGCGCCCTGGCCCTGCAACGCCCCCTTGTACGTGACCCGGCTGCGACTGTTCGGCGCGTCGTGATGCACGAACACCTGCTGCTCCAGGTGCTGACCCGCGTCAGCGAAATACAGGCCCAACAAATCCGTGTCCGACCCCTCCCCGGCCAGCCGCACCGACGGATTCACCCGCACGATACTGCCGCCGAGGCTCACGACCACATGCTTCAGGCGCGCGTCCCGGCCGACGGATGCGAAATGGTTGGTCAGGTGCACGGCAGTGTCGCCCCATTCCTGCAGGCTCACCACCGTCAGGTTCGCGGACTCCCCCAGGATGATCTCCACGTTCTCACTCAGGCGGGCTTCGCCCGTGTTCTCGAGGATGATCGTGGCCCGGCTGAACGGTTTCGCCTCGATGATCGTGTGCGCGGCCCGCGGCCCCGCACCCAACTGGGACCGGGTGAGGGTGACCTCCTTGGCCTCTTCCCCACTGATCGTGATCGCGAGGGCCCGCTCGAAACTGGACCACGCGTTCGCGGCGGCGCGCTCCTCCGGGGCGCCGGCGGCGCCGACCCGGGAATCATCCCGGTTGACCCAGGCGACGTCGACACCGGCAACATCGGTCGATTCGATCGGGTACACGGACCCGTCCAGGACCCCCGCGGTCAGGTCGGTGAACTTCTTCACCGGGGAGAGCTTCCAGACCGCTTCCCGCCCCGTGACGGGTGCGAAGTCGGCGACGTCGACGCTCGTGAACCGGTCGTTGCGGGTCTGCACGGGGACGAAGCCGAAGCGGCCGTCCGAGTGCTCCTTGATGCCGTGCTGTTCAGATGTCGGCATCGCTTCAGAAGCGGGCATGGCTGTATTCAGTGGTGCTGCGACGGCGGACATCAGCCGACCGATCCTTCCATGCCCATTTCAATGAGCTTGTTGAGTTCCAGGGCGTATTCCATCGGCAGCTCCCGCGCAATGGGCTCGATGAACCCACGCACGATCATCGCCATCGCCTCATCCTCGGGCATCCCCCGACTCATCAGATAGAACAACTGCTCCTCACTGACCCGAGACACCGTGGCCTCATGACCCAGCTGCACATCATCCACCCGAATATCGATGGCCGGATACGTGTCAGACCGCGACTGCGTATCCACCAGCAGAGCGTCACACCGCACCGTGTTCGCCGAGTGATGCGCCGTGGCATCCACCCGCACCTCACCCCGGTAACCCGACCGGCCACCACCCCGCGCAATCGACTTCGACACGATCGAGGACTGCGTATACGGGGCCATGTGGATCATCTTCGCGCCCGCATCCTGATGCTGACCCGGACCCGCGAACGCCACCGACAACGTCTCACCCTTGGCATGCTCCCCCAGCAAATAAATCGACGGGTACTTCATCGTGACCTTCGACCCGATATTGCCGTCGATCCACTCCATCGTGGCGCCCTCGCCCGCCGTGGCCCGCTTCGTGACCAGGTTGTACACATTCGTCGACCAGTTCTGAATGGTCGTGTACCGCACCCTGGCGTTCTTCTTCACCACGATCTCCACCACCGCCGAATGCAACGAATCAGACGAATAGATCGGAGCCGTGCAGCCCTCGATGTAGTGCACATAACTGCCCTCATCGGCAATGATCAACGTGCGCTCGAACTGGCCCATGTTCTCCGTGTTGATCCGGAAATACGCCTGCAACGGAATCTCCACATGCACGCCCGGCGGCACATACACGAACGAACCCCCCGACCACACCGCCGTGTTCAGGGCCGCGAACTTGTTATCCCCCGACGGGATGATCGTGCCGAAATACTCCTGGAAAATCTCCGGGTGCTCCTTCAACGCCGTGTCGGTGTCCATGAAAATGACACCCTGCGCCTCGAGCTCCTCATTGATCTGGTGATACACCACCTCGGACTCGTACTGCGCGGCCACACCGGACACCAGGCGGTTACGTTCCGCTTCCGGGATACCGAGCTTCTCGTAGGTGTTCTTGATGTCGTCGGGCAGGTCCTCCCAGGTCTGGGCCTGCTTCTCCGTGGACCGCACAAAGTACTTGATGTTGTCGAAATCGATCCCGGACAAATCCGCGCCCCACGTCGGCATCGGCTTCCGCTCGAACAACTCCAACGCCTTCAACCGCCGCTGCAACATCCAGTCCGGCTCGTTCTTCAACCGCGAAATATCGGTCACGACCTCCGGCGAAACCCCGCGCCTGGCGGACGCGCCCGCCGCATCGGAATCGGACCAACCAAACTCGTACGTACCGAGCCCCGCAAGTTCGGGGCGGTCAAGCAGGAC
>NZ_SOGM01000025.1:0-4207 GCF_004403545.1 Cryobacterium sp. TmT2-59
ACTCGGAGGCGTGGTTCAAGACGTTGAAGTTCGCCCCGGTTTTCCCGGAACGCTTCGCCAGCCTCGGCGACGCCAGACGGTTCATGAATACCTTCGTCGAGGGTTACAATCACACCCACCGGCACACCGGCATCGGCCACAACACCCCCGCCGACGTCCACTATGGCCTCGCCGCCGGCAAGGCCGCCGAACAGGCGGCGACCCTCGCCGCAGCACGCGCCCGGAACCCGGAGCGTTTCAGCACCAACCTCGACCCGAAGATCCTCGCCACCCCCGACGCGGCCTGGATCAACAAGCCAGCCGACGCACAAGAAGAAGAGCCGAAACTAGCCGCCTAAACTCACGCTGGCCTCATTCACCTTGACAAATTCCGTACGCCGAAAGGTTCGGGCTGCGCCTGCCAAAGAGAACGAGGATTCGAAACTGGCCCAGGAGTCATCGACGCACCGTTCAACGTCAGCCCAATGATTCACTCAGCGCAAAGCACCGAATTCTGATCCCAGTGGCATATCCACCTCTCGACGGGTCGCATGAGCCTGACGAGGCACCACAAAAGAGTTTCGCTGGATTACCATCCTCAAGCAGGATTCAGTTTGACAAGGTCCGGCAAGATAAACACGTCGGAATCACGACAGCCCTTGCCCAAGATATCTACCTCAAACCCGTCCAGGCCGGTGAATCTGCGACACTTCGGGTACCGGACCTCTCACTGATTGCCAGCACCTTCATGCCTTTCGCGCATATCGAAGTTCTACCCGTGTCAGCCCGATAAATCGCTGGGAGCCCGTTCGACCCCTGCGTACGCTCGGCCGTTCCACGAGACGCCATTCAAGCTTAAAGACCTTCCACTTCGGCGCCCTTCGGATGGACGTTGATGGCAGATGCTGAACTCTTTAGCCCGACGGGCAAGAGATCACTACGCGGGGCACTGGTCACGCTCATTTTGGTTCTGATACGTTTGGCAAGGACATGACTTGGCCGCTCGACCAGATGGTAGAAAGCGGATGCGACGAGTACCGCAACCAAAATGGCGCAAGGGATCGCGAGCAGGACTCCCGCTGAACCGAACAGGTAGCCGAATGCAACGACGATGGGTTCATGCACGAGGTAAAGGCTGAAGGAGATCAACCCGAGCCACTGAACGGGGCGGGTACCTAGGACTCGCTTCACGGGGTGCCAAAGCATTGCAACAAAGACAACTATGCAGGCTCCAATCACGACGAGGCCGCTGGTTGCGCCTACAGCCCTCGTAGGCAACCCCATCCCAAGGCCGATCCAGTGGGTGGTCATTAACAGCAGCCCAAGAGCCAGCAACCCGCCCCACGCCATCCTTGCCCGCGTCAGCAGGTCCATCCCGTGCCCAGTGTCGCGAAGCCGTGGAAGCTCGACCGCGATAAGCGACCCAAGCATGAACATGGGTACGTAAAGAAGAAATGCGTTCTCGACTGCGCCGCCCACAGTGATAAGCCCTACACAGATAAGCGCTTTGAATGGGTTTAGACCTGGCCAGATTCGGGCGGTATATACGTACAGAGGGATAGCGAGCGAGAAGAGTATCTCCCATCGGAGTGACCATAGCGGAGATGCCAAACCACCGTTACCCAAAACGAGGGTCATGTCTCGTGCAAATGCGCCAAGTGTGACGTCAGTCGGTCGCTCACGCAGCCAATCACTGGCAACGTAGCCAACCCTCGGGACGACGACGAACGTTAGGACCGTGAAGATCACTGCCGCCCAGATTGGCACATAAAGGCGCGCGAGACGCTGAGGGTAAAAAGCTATCCACGAGAACCTGTCAGACCTGAGTACAGGCAGAGTAAGCACAATCCCGCTCAGCACGAAGAATATGAAAACGGCGCCCTTGCCCTCCCAGAGCAGATGAAACGGTGTATGCACCATCCACCACGCGAACGACCATTGGGCCCCCACCGCTTGGTTTGTATAGTAAGGAGCGGCCAGAGCCGGAACAAGCAGGAGGCTGTGATGGAGAAGAACGATTACTGCTGCTACACCCCGAAGCCCGTCAAGAGAGGTAAGGCGACCGAGTTCCTGAATCTCCGCCTTCACGCCGTCACGCCGATGTACCGGGTGAGCGCGCGTTCGCCCTCAATCGGTTTCTCAGTGACCGGATAGGAAGCGATGTTGATCGTCATAAGGACCAAATATACGGCCCACATGTGTCCAGGAGCTTGCAGGTAGGGGTTGGTCGCGTTCGCGACAAGCATCGCTGAAGCCGCTGCTCCCGACACGAGCAGGATTGGGAGCAAATCAGGGCGTCGTCGTGCTGCTCTAACGAACGCGCTGGCAGCAACAAATACGGCGAGGAGTAACACGACGGCTCCAACGAGGCCAACCTGAAAAAGAAGGAGGTGATACTGCATCTCAAAGTTCCACGGCCGTTCCTGACTGCGTGCATAACCATCGATAGTGGCACCCCATCCATGGCCGAAGATCGGCGACTCTGACCAGGCGCGAATGAGCTGGGTGACTTGCTCGTCTCGAAGACTCTCGTCGGCTGATGCGGTTGCAGTTCCCGTGAAATAGGCAATTACGCTCTCCCAGGTCCGACGCAAACTCGGGTTTGCAAGAATTGTGGGGAGCGCGAACAGCGCGACAATAAATGTGGCCAGACCGGTTAGAACTAATCTTGAGGAGATTCGCCTCTGCTTAGCTCGCCTCAAGTAGCGGGCAAGTAGCCACATTGCCAATGGAATCAGGATAAGGACCAAAACGATTGCATCCCGCCCGGCAAGCAAAGCAGCAGTGGTAGCGGTCACCGCCCCGAGCAAGGCTAGCGCCCGACTGGGAAGCAGCCGGTGCGTGGGGAGCACCGCTGCGGTAACCCACATCGGGGCGGCGGCGACGAGAGTCGACAGTCCATAAAACCTGATTGTTGTTGTTTCACCCGTCCCGTCAAATCCTCCACCAGATTCCTGGATTATGGACAGCGGAATCACTTGAGGAATCGCGCCGAGCGATCCACCGACATAGAGAATGATGCCCAACGAGGCGATAGTTGTCGCCAGGGCTGAAGTGGTGAGAATGACCTTGAGAAGCGGCTCGTCACCTGAAACGGCCCAGGCCCCAAAGACCAGCGGACCCGCAAGCCACACGAGCATCCCGTTTGCTAATCCCGGGTTGCCAATGCCGATTGTAGAGCCGTAGAGCCCGACAGCCAGCGTCAATCCAATGACAAGCCCGACCTCAAGAGAGACAGCTCGGTGACGAGTGAGGACGTTCCAAACGGAAACGGCACCAAGGACACCGACGACCGGAAGCAGCACCTCATTGTGGCCTACCGGCCGAAGCATCAGGTAGGCCAAAGACAATGGGATGCTGAAACGCGTTAGCAGGCTGGAAGACCTCATGCACTGAGTCTAGGTGGCAGAACGGCGGCGGCTGATCTCAATGTTCCTGCTTTCACCCGGCTCATATCAGACTGTTGACGCCGACCCAGAACAGGGCCAAAAGTGCCGTTTGAAAACAGGACCACTATTGATATTTCTACTATGCCGTATCGGCGGGGGCCGGTGGCTGTTCATCCGATAACTGGCGCCTTTGAGGCTGAGAACGTCGGCGTGGTGCACGATGCGGTCGATCATCGCGGACGCGACGGTCTGGTCGCCGAAGACCTCGCCCCAGCGCCCGAAGGATAAGTTGCTTGTCAGGATTAGGGACGCGTGTTCGTAGCGGCTCGCGACGAGTTGGAAGAACAGGTTCGCGGCGTCCTGATCAAATGGAATGTAGCCGACTTCACCGCACTATGCCGATATCGGCATAGTGCGATTTATGCCGAGACCGCGATTATGCCGATAAGTCTCCATGGCTTGCTCGGAATCACTTTGTTGGCGGGCCACGGGGGATGCGGCGTTTGGAACCGATCGGCATAATTACAGGCCTTCTAGGAACGCGAGCAGCGAGTCCGCGGGCTTGAATCTGCCTGGTGGCGAAGTGACCGGGGTGGTGCGTGCCAGAGCCCGTTCCTTGATCGTCATGTCAGCGTGCAGATACGCGTTCGTGGACCGGGTGTCAGCATGGCCGAGCCAGAGCGCGATGACCGTGGTGAGTCAAGTCCAAATGTGTGGTGTAACGGGTTTTCCGCGTGATTCTTGGATTTCTAGGCGCTGAGGGCGCCGAGTTCGGTTGTGGGTTCCTCCTTGTCGGTCGGGATGAGGGTGAGGCGTGAGCGGCTGAGGACGTCGAGGCC